>CAZOWS010000071.1:0-12656 GCA_964583365.1 uncultured Actinomycetota bacterium | reverse complement strand
CATCCAATATGCGCGTCTTCATAAAAGCTGATATTTCATCGACAGAGATATCCGTGCTGTCGGAGGGCAACCCCTTGTTCAATAAGACCTGTTCTTTGGAATATTCCAACATCTTCAAATTGCTCATGCAGCGGTTCAATTTCGACATTTTCCGTGATTCCAACAACTGAGGTATAGCAATGGCAGCAAGAATAGCGATGATGGCCACTACGATCATGATTTCCACCAAAGTAAATCCGGGTTGCTTTTTCATCAGACACCTCGTTTTAGTCAAATATAACAGCATAATATAAGCCAGAAAATGGAGAATGCTAAAACATATTTATCCAATTGTCACAAAGTATTTTACAAACTTTATTGATTTTGGATGATTATCACGAAATCACTTATTTTCTCATACTTGATCAACATTCAGTGAGATGTCGCGTAAATAAGAAAGCGATTCACCCCAACATTTGGGGCGAATCACTTTCCATTCTAATGAATCAGCAGTCTTATTTCTTGCCGTCGTCCACTACCTCAGCATCCACGATATTGTCGTCTTTGCCGCCTTGTTTGGACTCACCTTGGCCTGGAGCAGCGCCTGTATCGCCGGTAGCACCAGGAGCACCCGACTGCCCTGTCTTCTGATACATTTCCTGCGCGACAACTTGCCAGACCTTTTGCAAATCTTCGGCGCTGGATCGGATCTCGGCGATCTTATCGCCCTTCAATGCTTCTTTCGTGCGATTCATCGCGGCTTCGAGTTTCGCCTTCGCATCAGCGGAAACTTTATCGCCGTACTCTTTTAAGTTCTTCTCGGTCTCATACACCAGAGAATCCGCGCGATTGCGGGCTTCTACCTCTTCTCTCTTGGCATGATCTTCCGCGGCATGTTCTTCGGCATCGGTGCGCATCTTTTTAATATCGGCTTCGGTCAATCCGCTGGAGGCCTCGATGCGAATGGACTGCTCTTTGCCCGTGGCCATGTCCTTGGCGGAAACTTTCAATATGCCGTTGGCATCGATGTCAAAAGACACCTCGACTTGCGGGACTCCGCGTGGCGCAGGCGGAAGCCCAGCAAGCTGAAAGCGGCCTATTGTCTTGTTGGCAGCCGCTATCTCGCGTTCGCCCTGCAACACATGCACCTCAACCGTAGTTTGACTATCTGCGGCCGTAGAAAATATTTCGCTCTTGCGCGTGGGAATTGTCGTGTTGCGCTCGATAAGCTTCGTGAACACTCCACCTAAGGTTTCGATACCGAGAGACAGTGGTGTGACGTCTAAAAGAAGAATGTCCTTCACGCCACCAGTTAATACGGCGCCTTGAATTCCAGCGCCAATCGCCACCACTTCGTCCGGATTCACGCCCTTGTGGGGCTCTTTGTTGAATATTTCCTGCACGAGCTTCTGCACCGCGGGCATGCGTGTTTGCCCACCGACCAGCACAACCTCGTCGATATTTTCGGGCTTGAGCTTGGCATCTGCCAAGGCTTTCATGACCGGGTCCTTCGTGCGCGCGATTAAATCCCCGACTAATTTTTCCAGTTGGGCTCGCGTCAAGTTGACGTTGAGATGCTTGGGCCCACTGGCATCGGCCGTGATAAACGGCAAATTGATTTCCGTGGATTGGGCGCTGGACAATTCGCATTTGGCCTTCTCTGCCGCTTCTTTTAAGCGCTGCAAAGCCATTCTATCTTTGCGCAAATCGATGCCCTGTTCTTTTTTGAATGTGTCCGCAAGCCAATCCATAATCGTTTGGTCGAAATCGTCCCCTCCCAAATGCGTGTCGCCGTTGGTGGACAAAACTTCGAACACGCCCTCGCCGAGTTGGAGAATGGAAATATCAAAAGTTCCTCCGCCCAAGTCGTAGACAGCTATTTTCTCATCCTTCTTCTTATCCAGACCGTAAGCCAAAGACGCGGCCGTAGGCTCGTTGATGATGCGAATCACCTCGAGACCCGCAATACGCCCGGCATCTTTCGTAGCCTGGCGTTGCGCGTCGTTGAAATAGGCAGGCACCGTGATCACGGCCTTGGAAACTTTCTTGCCCAGATAGTCCTCTGCGGACTGTTTCATCTTTTGCAAAATCATCGCGGATATTTCAGGCGGCGTGTATTCCTTGTCACCGATGCGCACAACAGCATCATCGTTGGGAGCTGAAACCACTTTGTACGGAACCAACTTTTCCTCCGACGCCACTTCGGAGTGCTTGCGCCCCATGAAACGCTTGATCGAATAAATCGTATTTTCAGGATTTGTTACAGCCTGACGTTTCGCCGCTCCACCGACCAAACGCTCCCCGTTTTTTGCGAAGGCAACGACCGATGGTGTAGTCCGCCCGCCCTCGTTGTTCGGTATCACTATCGTTTCGCCACCTTCCATGATCGCGACGCAAGAATTCGTTGTACCCAAATCAATTCCGATTACTGTTTCCATTGTGTGGTCTCCTATTAAACTCTGTCACAAAGTGCAAAAACAATGCAAAACAAACCTTTCACAAAAAACTAAAAACAAGAACAACTTCATCACAAAATGCCAACTGCTAACTTAATTTCTAAAACGTACCAGTCATCATTGCAACACTGATGCCAATGACTTATTTTCTTAAAATTCTTAATTACAATGAATTACAATTAAAACACAGTTGCACATTATGAGACAGAATGACGCATGTTCTTAAGGCAAGGCAAAAATGTCTCAGTTCGCTTTCTCCGTCATGCGGCTCTGCTCGTCCGTAGATTGCTGATAGCGCTCGAAGAGAAGTATATAGCCAGCTAGAACCACACATAAAAAACCGAGGATGAGAACATTGCGGAATTTCATACAATGTAAGAGTTAAATGGAGCGGGGCAAGGGTTATTGTTTTTAGGGGACTCGCACAGGCGCGCAAAGCTTGGTTCGCCGCCGGCATTATGGCGGCGATTTGCGCGCCGAGCGGGCCGGCGTGCTCTCGCACTGCCGGCATTAGGTACGGCCACCCGCTTCGCGGGTACCCGGCCTACCGTCATAGCAAAAAGCCGCGGGCGCCGCAGGAGCGCCCGAACTGCGTCCCCTAAAAACAATAATCCTTGCCCCGCTCCACGATCGAGCGGAGACAAATTGTTCCCATGTTGGTATTTGTCCATGATTATCAGGCTAGAGCAATCTAGATCCTTCGCCGCTTTGCGGCTCAGGATGACAGGACACTTTCGCGAAAGTGTCCTGTCATTTTCGACGGCGAAAACGAACGGTGGATCCCGCGACGACACCAGCCATCGGCATTCCCAACACCGTGAACCAGAAAATCATCTGCATCTGAGGCGCTGTAAGCACAGCTTGGCGAACATCGCTGGATTTTGGGCCGATGGAAATTAAATTCTCGCGGCTGGCCAGCCAGTTGACCGCGTTGACAAAGAGATCCATGTTGCGCGCATTGCTCCATTGCGCGTTCGTGAGAAAATCGCTGTCGCCAAAAACCACGAGCCGCGCTCCCCCCTGGCTCTTCCTATCCACCGCAACACCGAGCGATAGAGGACCTTCCAAATCCACGCCCTTATCGTACTGGGCCTGTTGCTTTTGCAAATCGGTTTCACCCCAGGCCTCTTTGGATGTATTCATCAACGCTTCAGCGCCCGTTGCACCTTGCACAGGCCGCATGGAACGCGCCAGCGAGAACAAGACGGCCGATCCTTTGAGCTTTCGAACTAGCGGATGGAATCCAAAATCACCCACGACCAGCGTCGTGGGTCCCGCAAAAAACACCCTGCGCACAGGATCCAGCACGACATCATTGTCCACCTCCACACCCCAAGATTTTAGCAAGGGTTCCAATCCGGTCTCGGTCATCGGATCGAGCAGCACCAGCAATTTCCCTCCACTGATCAAATACGCCCCAATCGCATCCACCTCCTGCGAAAGAAATTTTTGCCGAGGGGAAATAATGGCCACGACGTCAGCATTGGCCGGCACCGCGCCCTGAGTAAGCGTCACGAGCTTGCTGACTTGATAGTTTTCTCTTTGGAGAACCTTCACAATCTCCGAAATGCCTTCTGGATTCGATCCGCTCGGATCTTTTTCACCATGCCCTGCAGTAAAGTAAACGACAGGCGCTTTACCCTCTGTCAAATTCAATATGGCCGACGTGAACGCCTCTTCGCCCTTAAACTTGGGCGGTTTCTTCGATGGCACGAAAGGACTTTCTCCGGGTTCTTTTTCCTCCATTTCCGCACCCGTGACTTGCTTGGTCTTGCCCTCGAACTCGAACAACACAGAATTCAATTGAAACGAGTCCAGCTTCAGGCGCTTGGCAAGCATCTCGACCTTCGCCGCATCGCGGTCCGGATCGATCGGAACGACGGTGACTAACTTGGAATGGGCCACGTATTCTCCGAGCATATCCTTGGCGTTGCGTTCCAAATGAGTACCCGGGCGTAAAAGAGTCGTGATGGTCAACGGCTTGTTCAAATCCTTGAGAATCATGATTGTTTTGTCCGACAGGCTGTAGGCGCGCGATGCCGTCCAATCCGAACGGTAATAATGCCTCTGATTGAGCCAGCCCACAAGCGCCCAGCATCCCAGCGCCAACACCACGGACATCGTCACGTTAGCGCCGGTGAAAATTTTTCGGGAGGAATTGCTCATGCTAGTTTTCTATCTCCACCTTCTGGATTCCACAACGCGCACGGTAAGAAAAAGAAAAAGCGCGGTAGTCGAAATATAATAAATCAAATCCTTCGTATCCAGAATTCCGCGCCGAAATGTGTCGTAATGCTCAAACAGACTCAAATAGGCCAGGACCTTGCCCAAAACGCTGGTCGCATCCTGTGTCGCAAACCCGAGTACCCAGAATCCCAAAAGAATAACGAACGAAAGCATCGCCGCAACGATTTGATTGGATGCCAATGCCGAGGCGAACAATCCGATTGCCACAAAAACCGAGCCCATCAATGCGAGCCCCGCGTACCCTGTCACGATAGGCCCCCAATCAGGCTGGCCGTACATTCGCAAAAAAATTACGTAGATCACTGTCGGCGCGGCGACAAAAAGATACAGCAGCCACCCGGCTGCGAACTTTGCTAGCACCACTTCCCACTCGGTGACAGGGGCCGTCATCAAAATCTCCAGCGTGCCTGTCTTCTTTTCTTCGGCAAGCAAACGCATGGTCAACGCAGGGACCAAAAAGAGCAGCGTCACGGAAAAGTTACCGAACGCGTAGCGCAGGCTCGCTTCCTGCGTGGAATTGAGTATCACCGAAAAAAAATAGCCGCTCAAAAGCAAAAAAACACTGAGCGCTACGTACGCAATCGGCGAACAAAATTCGGACAAGAGCTCACGATACAGCAGCGGTTTGAAGGCTTTCACGGGCCTCAGCTCCTTGTGTTTCTTTATTTTCTGTGGTCGTGATTTTTACAAAAATATCTTCCAGGCTGCGCCGCACCGCTCGCAGCTCGCGCAGGGTTCCGCCTGCATGCACGATGCACTTCGCCACTTCTTCGCGCAAATCCGTTCCCGGTTGGGTTTGAATAGTGAGCGCAACAAAATCGCCTTTGCTTTCCTGTTCAACCCCCAGCACTCCGACCAAATCGCGCAACGACGCAACGATCTTTTCCACGGGCCCGCGAATCTCGGCGACAATTTCGACCCCGCCCTGCATCTTGGCAATCAAATTCTCCGGCGTGTCCATAGCGACCAGGCGCCCCTTGTCCAAGATGACCACGCGCTGACACACGGCCTCGACCTCGGGCAGAATGTGCGTGGACAAAAGAATCGTGTGCTCTTTCCCAAGTTCTTTGATCATCGCGCGTGTCTCACGGATTTGATTCGGGTCCAGACCTATGGTGGGTTCGTCCAGAATCAAGACTAGTGGATCATGCACGAGTGCAGCTGCGAGACCGACGCGCTGTCTATACCCCTTGGAAAGCTGTCCGATGATGCGATCCGAGACATCGGCAATGCGGCAACGCTCCAACACGTAGGAAATTCTCTGTGTGATTTTGTTGGAAGGGACTTGCTGTATCCCGGCCTTGAACCGCAGATATTCCCGCACGCGCATGTCGTCGTAGAGCGGCGCACTCTCGGGGAGATAGCCGATAATACGACGCAATTCCAGAGATTGCTTGAAAATGTCCAGGCCGTTGATGGTCGCCGTGCCCGATGAGGCCGGCAAATAGCAGGTGAGCATACGCATTGTCGTGGTTTTCCCGGCCCCGTTGGGACCAAGAAATCCCAGTATTTCGCCCCTGCTGACGTGAAAGCTAAGATTATCTACCGCGAGGTGATTGCCAAAACGCTTAGAAATGTTCTCTACCCGAATCATGACTTAATGGTCACTTAGCGAGGTTCAAAAACTTTCTTTAAATCGTAGACGTCTTTAAAATCCGCCAGAGAATCTTGTTCCGTCTTGGCTAGAATGCCCGCCGCCACCATCTTGAACACGATGCGGCCAAAATCTTCGGTGGAAACGATGCCCCAATGCTCGAAAACACTCAACGCCATGGGGCCGAATTCTTTTTTACCATGCGCCAATATCCCATCTAGCAATTCCCTACCGGTCACATGCCGCCGGGCAGGCAACAGGCCCTGCGTGTGCTCCAGCGCAGCCAGAACGAACTGAAAGGCCTCGATCCCGTAGGGCTCGCAGACCTCCTGCAGCCTTCTCATGCCATCCTTGAAAAGGCTCTCTTCGTTAAATGCATGGTGAAGTTCTTCTCTGGCGCTCATGGTTTGTTCCCTATTTCTTTGACTCGTGCTCGTCCTTGGACTCCGGCTTGATTTCCATCTGGATTTTTCCGGCCGAAATTTCTTGTAACGCAATGATTGCATTGTTTTTGATTTTGCCCTCCACCAACGGTTTCTCGCCCAGATTCAGGGCCCTCGCACGCTGCACAGCCGCCACAACCAATTTATATCGGTCGGGAATTCTTCTAAAGATAGCTTCCATGTCTATCCCTGACATAGTTCCCTTTCTTCTCCGAGGAGAATTAAACGAAAACAATGGAACCAGGCGTCCGCCATTGCAACAGTGGCGGACGCCCGTTCCTAGTTACTTTCTGTGCTTTTGCGTAGGCGAACTTTAGTACATGTCTCCGCCGCCGCCGAAACCACCGCCACCGCCGCCATGAGGCATCGCGGGAGCTTTTTCCCTTTCAGGAATCTCCGTGATCAATGCTTCCGTGGTGAGCAACAGTGCCGCAATGCTCGCCGCATTTTGCAAAGCGGATCGCGTTACTTTGGTCGGATCGATGACACCGGCCTTGATCAAGTCTTCAAACTTATCGGTCAGGACATTGTACCCGAACGAATCTTTTTCTTTGAGGACTTGCTGCACCACAACAGAACCTTCCAGCCCGGCGTTGGACGCCAATTGGCGCAGAGGTTCTTGCAATGCGCGCTTCACGATGTCCGCGCCCACTTGCTCATCACCTTGGAGCTTGAGCTTCTCCAGCACGGGCAATGCGCGCAGAAGGGCAACGCCGCCGCCGGCGACAATGCCTTCCTCGACAGCCGCGCGTGTCGCATGCAACGCATCTTCCACGCGGGACTTCTTTTCCTTCATCTCTGTCTCAGTAGCCGCGCCGACTTTGATGACCGCAACGCCGCCGGCCAATTTCGCCAGACGTTCTTGCAGCTTCTCTTTGTCGTAATCGGACGTGGACTCTTCGATCTCTCTCTTGATCTGGGCAATGCGGCCTTGAATGTCGCTCTTGCTGCCGCCACCCTCAACGATCGTGGTGTTCTCTTTGTCGACGGTGATTCTCTTGGCTTTGCCGAGATCGTTCAACGTAACGTTCTCTAGCCGAATACCAAGGTCCTCGGTCAACGAACGGCCGCCGGTAAGGATCGCGATGTCTTCCATCATGGCCTTACGACGATCGCCGAATCCCGGAGCCTTCACCGCGCAAATCTGAAGCGTGCCGCGAATCTTGTTCACGACCAACGTGGCTAGGGCCTCGCCCTCAACCTCTTCGGCAATGATGATCAGCGGACGGCCGGACTTGGCAACTTTTTCCAGGATAGGAAGAAGATCCTTCAAACTGGAAATCTTCTTCTCGTGAATGAGTATCAACGCGTCTTCGAGAACTGCTTCCATCGTGTCTGCGTTGGTGACGAAATAAGGGGAAAGATAACCCTTGTCGAATTGCATGCCTTCGACAACGTCCAACGTGGTTTCGATGGTCTTGGCTTCCTCGACCGTGATCGTGCCGTCTTTGCCGACCTTGTCCATCGCGTCGGAAATAATGTCACCGATCGCTTGGTCGTTGTTGGCGGAGATAGTCGCGATTTGCGAAATCTCTTTGCGGCCGCTAATCTTCTTGCTCTGCTTCTGTAGCTCCGCGACGACGGCTTCGACGGCTTGTTCAATGCCGCGCTTGAGGCCCATCGGATTGGAACCCGCAGTCACGTTCTTCAAACCTTCACGGAAAATGGCTTCGGCCAAAACCGTTGCAGTGGTTGTTCCATCGCCGGCGACATCGCTGGTCTTGGAGGCAACTTCACGCACCATTTGGGCGCCCATGTTCTCGTAGGGATCTTGCAATTCTACTTCTTTGGCTACCGTTACGCCGTCCTTGGTGATGGTCGGGGAACCGAACTTTTTGTCCAAAATGACATTGCGTCCTTTGGGTCCCAGTGTCACCTTTACGGCTCTGCTCAATTGCTCCACACCGCTCAAAATCGCGCGGCGTGCATCATCGCTAAATCTTAATTGTTTTGCTGACATTTCTTTCTCCTATTGAATTCTGTCACAAAAAGCTAAACAAAAAAACACTACACAAATACAAAAACTAAACACAATAACATGGAAAACTTTTTTCCTAGTTATTCAATGATCCCGAGAACGTCTTCTTCCTTCATGATCAAGAGCTCTTCGCCGTCGACCTTGATGTCCGTTCCGGCATACGAGTTGAAAAGAACTTTGTCGCCGGTCTTCACTGTCATCGGCCACTTCTTTCCATCTTCGTCTACGCGTCCTGTCCCTACTGCTACGATCTTACCTTCTCTCGGCTTCTCTTTCGCCGTGTCCGGAATAATGATTCCACCTTTGGTCTTTTCTTCCGCTTCCAGACGCCGCACCAAGATGCGATCGCTTAATGGCTTAATTTTCATGCTTTCTCCTCCGTTTACTCTTCCCAAAAACCTCCCGCCCATTGCGGGTGTCGTTCCTGTATAGCAATTGCCATACCATAGAATTTATTGGGTAGTTGTCAAAAAATGGGAGACTTAAAGTACTACAAAAAGGCTAATTGCACAATTGGAATGCTTAAAATTGGAAAATTCAGATACATTCATGAGAAAAGCAATTTGCGCCATTATGGCTCACTGGGCTAATTCGCCCAAATGATTTTTGTATAACGACACTGTTTTCTCGACCATTGTATCCCATGCAAACTGCTTGGCGCGTTGTATGCCTTTTAGAGACATGGCTTTACGGTAATTTGTTTCACCACATACAAGCTCAATCGCTTCAGCCAAAGCATCGTCGCTTTGGGGGTCAAATATTTTCGCTGCATTGCCTGCGATCTCGGGTAGAGAGGCTCGATTCGAGACAATCACGGGGGTTCCGCAGGCCATTGCCTCCAATACAACGAGACCAAACCCCTCGTATAAGGAAGGTAAAACAAAAGCAGTCGCCTTGCTATACAGCCCCGGTAAATCTTCCAGCGGGACCTTGCTGAGAAAATAAACGGCGGCGCTATTCACCGCAACGCAAAGATCTGCGTCTTGATCTACCCACTTTTTATCTGGCTGGCCGACTAAAACCAAATCTTCCTCTATTTTTTTCCCCTGTTTCAGTCGAAAGAATACGCGCGCCAACTGCCCGACATTTTTATGGGGCTTGATATTGCCCACGTAGAGCAGAAATTTTTGGGGCAAATTATATTTTTTCTTGAGATTCGCGAGCACATGCTGATCCTCCACGGGCTGAAATTCATTTCCCACGCCTTCGTGTATGACCGTGATACGACTCTCGGGTATGCCGGCCAGCTCCACCAAATCTTTTTTCGTGTGATGCGAAACCGCGATAATGGCATCCGCATGCTTGCGCACGAGATTCAAGCTCTGTCTGGCGTACCAGCCCTGCAGAGAGTTAAAGAATCTCCCCTGAAAAACAAGATGAATGAGATCGTGCACGGTGACCACGAGCTTTCCCTTTTTAACAAAGGGCACGTTGTAATGAGGGCAATGCCAAAGATCCCATTCTTTTTTGAGGCAGGCGAAAGACAAATGCTCCTTCACGCTATAGATCGGGGCTTCGAAACAGCGCAAGGACTCGTCAGAAATATTCGGAAGGATTTTTTGAAGCAGGGATGCGTTGCCGTAATATCTAAAGTAAAGGTCTTGCCGGTGGTCGTAATCCGCTGCCAAGCCCTGCGCCAAATGCCGCACGTAGGTGCCGATTCCAGAATGTTCTATCATACGGGCATCCAGCCCGATATTCCTCAATGCAAACCCCTACGCAGGGTTGCTCGGACGGTGGGAAGAAGAATGACTGGACTGAGAACCCGACCGGCCACGAAATCTGCGCCATCGGCCTTCTCGATTTCTGCGCCCTTCGTTCCTGCCGGCGCTGGGCCTCTGGACGGACTCACCGGATCCCTGGACCACTACGGGTGTCCTATCTGACTCTCGTTCGCGACCGGAATACTCGGCCGGATTCATGTCATGCGGCTCATCCCTTTGCTGCCTGCGATTGGGATTGATCGGCTTGGCCGGCTCGCGTTTAAGCGGTTGCAAAGGCAAAAGTTCTTGAATGCTTTTCAACACGGACTCGGGCGCTATGCGACGCAAGCAATCCTCGTGCACAGCGAAATCGCATTTCTTTTTATAGCACGGAGAGCAGGGCAAATCCGTCGGATAAAGTTTCACGCCTCGACCGTAAAGATCAATTTCCTGCTGGCAGGTGGACCCAAACAACACGACAGTTTTTTTCTTCCTCGCGATCGCGACATGCATGCCGAACGTGTCGCCTGTCACAACCAAGTCGCACAAATCCACGATGCCCGCAAATTCGCCCGGACTATTGCTCGTACCGCTGTTGTGCAGCAACCCCTTGCCGGAGTGACGACGGAAAAAGTTGCTATTCCTGTCCGTTTCACGCGGCCCACCCAAAAGCACGATGTTGGCATCGAGATCCTGCAACTGGCCAACAAATGTATTCCAATGATCTTCGTTCCAGCCTTTGCCAGCAAATTTTTCTCCGCCGCCGGTATTCAAGCCTACGGTAGGGCGTCTGCGGTCCAGACCGGTTCCCTTCGCCCACAATTTTGCGGTTTGCAAATCATCTTCGCTCACTTCCCACTCGTACTCTTGGGCCGCATAGGTCAATTCGCACATTTCAAAAATGATTTGCTGATAGGTTTTTTGATTCACGCGGAATTTCAGCTCGTCGTCTATTCCGAGGCGATAGGCATAATCGGACCTATCGTCCAACGGGCGTACGGCCCCCTCGGGGCTCCAGCCGAATCCATGTTTCACGCGCGCCTTGATGGTTGTGGCAAGAGCTGCTGCCGCAGGCTCTTTATCCAAGCTCAATAGCAAATCAAACTCTTCTACAGCCAGGCACGCGGTGGAAATGTAATCCAAGGCGAGAAGACGATGAATATTCGGGTTCTTATCCAGCAGGGTCAGACAGGATGGCTCCGTTACCCACGTGATATGGGCATCGGGATACTGAGCGCGCAGCACGGGCAAAATCGGCGTCGTGCGCAGCACGTCTCCCAAGGCACCCAGTTTGATGATTAAAATGCGATACGACATGGCGAAAGGTTAATGGCTCGTTGAATATTTGGCAATCATTATCACGAGAATGCAAAATAGCGGAAATACAGATACACGTGGCATATTACGATGGACTCGATCATGAGCGGAAAACCGTACTTGAAAAATTCCTTGAACGTGATCGGATGCCGATGCTCTTCGGCTATTCCGGCCACAACAATATTCGCGGAAGCGCCGATGAGCGTGCCGTTGCCGCCCAAACAAGCCCCAAGCGCCAGCGCCCACCAGAGCGGCCCCGAAATCATTGCGTGATGTGTGTCCAAATTAGCCGCCATCGTGGGAATCATCTCCTTCACCATCGGTATCATCGTCGCCACGTAAGGAATATTGTCCACCACGGCGGAGAAAAAAGCCGAGAACCAAAGCATGACCATAGTCGTCGCGTGCAGATTTCCCTTCGTGAGTTTTAGGACCTCCCCGCTCAGCATGGAGATGGCACCCACTTTGACGAGACCTTGCACAAGAATGAAAAGACCCACGAAGAAAAAGAGCGTCGCCCACTCGACATCACGCAAGATTTCACTGGGCTTGAGCTTCGTGATCAACAGAAGTATTGCCGCGCCGGCCAACGCTATGGTGGCAGGTTCTAGATGGGCGGCCTCGTGCGTAAAAAATCCGACCAGCACCAGTCCCAACACGATCAGGCATTTGATCAAAAGTGGCATGTCTTTAATGGATTTGCTCGTGTCCATCGCCATCACGGCGGCCTTTTGCTGCGGGTCAACGTGCAGCGACTTCCCAAACATGAAACGGAGGGTAACAACGTAAAAAATAAACACAATCACGACGACAGGCGCCAAATTAAAAAGGAATTGATTGAAGCCGAGTCCCGTAGCGCTGCCAATCATGATGTTCGGCGGATCTCCGATCAGTGTGGCCGTGCCGCCGATATTGGATGCTATCGCCTCGGTGATCAGA
>CAZOWS010000070.1:0-5260 GCA_964583365.1 uncultured Actinomycetota bacterium | reverse complement strand
CGTATCCAAGATGCCGAATTTCCGGCGCTTGATTTTCATGAGCTCATGAGAAAACGGCGATGAAAGAATATACAGAAGCGCCTCCGTCATGCTCGTCTTGGCCAGGCGATGATTCGGCGATTGCCCCCAATCCACGGTGTTGAAATAATCTTCCAAATATCCGAGCGCCTTCGCAATGATTTGCTTGTCCGGCGGGGCCTCCGTGCAAACCTGCACTCGCCCGTTGATACCGAGGCGAACAACCGAATTTTGCAAATCCAAGTGCATCAACGGAAATCCATGACTTTCCTGAACGTACCGGATAAAGGCCGCCCCATCCACGCGCAGCTCCTGCTGCGTGCCCAAGGGTTTGACGGGCGCTAAGAAGCGCTCGACCTGCTTGCGGCTGGAAGACGTTTCCGGCAATTTGATCGAGATCACGGACTGCTCGGAAATTTCCAGAGGCTGCAACGCGCTCATGGAAATTTCCTGCAACACCTTTTTGACTTCTTGATTCACTTCTTCATCCACGCGACCGCGCAGCCACATTTCAATAATTTCTCGGCTCGTTGTGTCCTTACGCTTTTGCAACAGCTCCACCAAATCCCCCATGAACAATAGGGAACCCTGCAAATGCTCCTGATAGTCCGCAACCACTTGCGCCAGCCACGGGTGTTGCGAAGCGAAATCCGCGTACCAGGCATAATTGACCTGCCGGCTCGCCTGCCGCGCGGTTTCCGTGAGATTCGCGCTGGTGAGAATCACGCGCGTCGTGTCGCCATTCTCCAGCAAATATAATTTCGTATGTATGGTTTTTGGGGGCACGTACACTTTCAGAGAACCATTTTCGACCAGCGACGCCAGCCGTTCGATAACCGGGATTTCCTTTTGATCGAGCGCCTGCCGATACGACTCGGCAAGGTTTTCGCCGACAAGAATTTCCACGCGGTTGTACCCCTTCTTTTCAAAAAATTCCAAAAGAAGGTCGGGCGAAGCCACGTAGGAAATCGCCTTCAGAGAAGTAAAGCCCTCGAACAACGCATCAAAGTCTTTACGACGTTGAATAACGCAGGTCTGAAACACGGTTTCGGTGAATAAGGCGGTTTGGTTCATAGGCATCTGATCGGCCTCTAGTGTACCAGATAAGGCGATGTTCTCTTGCCATAAAAATAATGCACATAATCCTTCACACCAAGCCAGCTAGAAATTTTCCCACTGGCATAGACCGAACGCCTTGTACCATACGGTCATCCTTCGTATCCAGGGCAACCTGGTAGCAATAAGGGATTTTGAGACGATCCTTGAAATAATGCAGCTGCTTTGAGATTTCCTGCCCCGAGGTTTTCACCTCCACCGCGAACCATGGCTGGCGATCCCAGCATACCAGGAAATCCACCTCGCGGCCTGTCTGATCCCTTAGGTAGAAAAGTTCCACGTCCCATCCATCATGATCGGTTAGATAATGGCAGAATTTTAAAAGACCAGAAGCCACGAGATTCTCAAGTTTAGGTCCAGTGGATTTCAAGCCGGACCAATCCCATAAGTATAGTTTCTTCTCTTTGCGAACAGAGGCAATCTTGCGCGTCTGAAAGGCAGATAAACGAAAGCAGAAATAGAAACGCTCAAAAGTTTCCAGCCAGTTGGCTACCGTGCGAAAGTTGACCTGCAAATCCTCAGCCAGTGCATTGATCGATAGAATAGAGCCCACCTTATCGGGGAGAAGCCCTGCCAAGAGAGAGAGATGGCCAATATCATGAATCTGTGTGAGATCGCGCACATCTTCCTTAAAGAATCGTTCCAAATATTCGTGATGCCATCGTCTCAAGTGTCTATCGTTCTGGCGCATGAAAGGCTCGGGAAATCCTCCATAACGAAAGACAGCATCCAATGGGTCCTTTACCTGCTTGGATGGAAATTGCAATTCCTCTGGCGGCTGTATAACCGGTAAACGGGAATCCAATTCCGGAATGGAGAATGGATGAAGCCGATAGTAATGGTATCTTCCTTGGAGAGAAAATGCCGTTGAAAACAATTCATTCCTTTCATTTCGAGAACTCGCATCGGCGAGTTCTAAATCCCCGCCCCGACGATAGATGTCCAGCCGGGCGCTGCCGGTGAGCAGGAACTTGTACCGCGCCTTGCCCACATCGTATTCCCCCTTCAGCCATGTCTTCCAACGGGAATATTTATGGAATTCGTCCAAGATGATCAATTGGATATCCGCAGGCCAATTTCCTTTCAGCGCCTCAACACGTTGGGCCGTATTATCCCAGTTGTAATAGCGGCTTCGGAAATGTGATCCCAGGAGATCTTTTGCCAGCGTTGTCTTGCCAACCTGGCGAGGCCCGCCAAGAAAGACCATCTTCTCTTGCAGGTCTTCCTCAATGGTGTTTAGCAGATAACGGGTTCTTGGATACATGAGTATATTGTATACGGATACAATTTACTTGCAAGCATTTTGTAGTACCATACAAAAAACTGCCGAGAGCCGGACTCGAACCGGCACGGATTTTAGGTCCGAGGGATTTTAAGTCCCTTGCGTCTACCAATTCCGCCATCTCGGCCGACGATGACACCGCCAACCATTGCTATATGGGGGACATGACCAAAACAGTCATGTCCCCCATCCTCTTTAAATGAGGCGGCATCCGGATTTGAACCGGAGAATGAAGGTTTTGCAGACCTTTGCCTTACCACTTGGCTATGCCGCCGAAGAACCGAAAATTTCTGTGACGGTATCAAAACAGAGCTTGGGAGTCAATCCCCTGGCTTGAGACTTTACCGCCGAATGGCTTTGATTGCTTCCCTGATCATAACTTCTCTGCGGGCTTCCCGGGTTTGGCCTGTCAGCAAATAGACTTCTTCGGCAATGGAATGCCCCTGCAGACTATAGGGATTCATGCGAAAGCCTTCCTGCAAATACAGCATGGCTTCCTTGAATTTGCCATGCTGTCGGCATACCGCCGCCATGTTGAATAGTACGTCGGAGTAATACGGCGCTGTCGCGCGCACGACGCGGTAGCATTCCATGGCCTTATCCCAATTGCCCGTGCGCGTAAAAGCATACCCGAGCCGAAAGGGAATCTTTACCAGTCCTGGTTCCAGGCGAGAGGCGCGTTCGCAATAGCGCTGCGCTTCTTCCCATCTCCCGTTCTTTGCACGATCTGCCGCCATCCGTTCTAGCCATTGCGACCTAATGAAGGGCAGAGAGTACTGGACGAACAAGCATGCCGCAATGGCTATAGAAAGGACGTTCCAGGGCCATGCAGAACTATCGCGCGATGGATTCTCATCGCTAGCTAAACTTCGCCCGCAAGCCAGTCCCAGTATCAACCAGAATATAAACTCCGACGACACGATCTGCAAATCCATGTCGAAACAACTCTTAATGGCCATTGCACAAATGCTCGCAGCTAAGACGCCTGAAATCCCTCGAAAACAGGTTCTAAAAAAAATCATCCCGACAGAGGAGATAAATAGCACCACTCCGATCAAACCTGTCTCGGAAAAAATCTGTAAGATCTCGTTGTGCGCGTGCAGCGTTGTGTCTGCTGATTTGGCCAATAGAAAATACTCGGGGGAACGAAAAAATGGAATCTGGATGAAAAAATGTCCGAGGCCAACGCCAAACCAGGGAGCGCTTTTGCCCATTTCCCAGGCCCCCGACCAAAGATACGGGCGCACGTCTGTGGAAATATCCGTCACCATGCGTTCTACTGGCAGAAAAACTCCCGCGATGGCGAACCCCAGCGCCATCCACGCAACTATCTTATATTTCCGCCGGAGGGCCGCCATCACGAAACAGGTTGCGGCAAGAGCCAGCCACGCCGCTTTGCTTTTGCATACGATCAAGCAAATCAAGATGACAACAGCCACTAGAGCATAAAGAATGACGCCCAGCGTGAATCTTTTCTTCGCAGCCTCACGAAGAGAAAAAGCAGTTGAGGGCAAAGCTGCCATCACAAAAAAAGCAACGAAGTTCCGATTGCCGATCGTCGAATACGGTTCATGGCCTTGAAAAACTTGCCACAACGCGTAGACCGCCACCGCAGCCGCCGCAAAGACAAGGCCACGCAATAGTCGCAACAACGCATCTTCCTGTTGACCGGCTCCGATTCCCGCCAGGAAAATCACGAGAAGACAAAACATTTCATATAATCTCAGTTCGGCGACACGGCTCGGCACAATAAATAAAACGTGCAGCGCCAAATAGGCCACGTACACGATGGGTAAAAATATCTGTGGATTTCGCAAAAAACGAAGGCTGCGAATGCTTGTATAAAAAGGCAACAGCGAGACCAACGCCAGCGCTCCCATTTCAAGAACTGTTCGCTTTAATTCAAAGGCGTCCTCAAACCCGCAACTCAGAATAAACGGGCTATAGACGAGAGCGATAAGCCAGATAAGCGCTAGGAGTAAAAATGTCATGGGTTTATTCTAAAAAAAAAGGCTCTGTTCCCGAATCATAGGAACAGAGCCTTTTAATGGATACAAATCAGTCGATCATGAATCTTTTATAATGCCTGGTTTAGCTGTTCCATCCCCAACATGTCCATCCACGTACAGAATGTTCACTTTCTTGGGAGAAGGGTGATTCGTATCAAGAGAATCGCCTGCCATCGGACTATCCGATTTGGAGTCGGAAATCAAATTCTCAGCATAACCATAATCACCGGCTGTGGGAGAAGTGACCGCCGACGCAAGTGTACTCGATCCAGGACATTTGAAAACAGCAGCGTTATCAATGTAATTGTTCGTAGTCAACAATGCCAGCGCAGTCTTTCCACCCGCCGATGCTGTGCTACCTGAGCCCGACTTGGGAAACGACTGATTGTAATCGTTGAGATAGGTCCGTATAGCAATGCCTATTTGCCGTAAATTGCTTTGGCAATTCAGCTTGAGAGCCTGTTTGCGGGCCCTGTTCAGACCGGGAAGAAGCAATCCAATCAAAATACCAATGATGGCTATAACAACAAGCAATTCTACGAGAGTAAAACCTTTGCTAAATCGCCTCATCGTATCTCCTCCTTATTTGTCTAATGCGTAGAAAAAAAATAAACCAGTTATGAGAACTGCGCGCCATGTTAGTGGCTGTTATTTTTTCTGTCAAGAAAATAACCGACGCTGTTCCAGTGTGATACAGAATTTACTCAACAGTTTTTCGGCCAATATTTTTTTTGGCATGCGAGGAAAAATCCATTGATATCCACCACGATATAGCAATGTCACCTGGTTCTCCTCCGACTCAAAAGCACTTCGAGTGCCACCGACATGATTAGCT
>CAZOWS010000069.1:0-6324 GCA_964583365.1 uncultured Actinomycetota bacterium | reverse complement strand
CCACGACATCGCTGTTGGGATAGGCGTAGGCAAATTCGGCCTGAATCGCCTTGGTCCAATCTCGCATCAACGCGGACGTGATGTCGGGATAATGTTTGGAAAGGATTGCACCCGCCTTTTCCATCGCCTCCAATATCTCCTCATTCATCTCGGCCGCATCCAGATTGGAAAGGGCCGCAAAGTAGTTGGGCAATATATCTACTGCCAAGAGCTTCATGCGTTCCAGATCAGATGTGCTCGAAGCAAAGGATTTCAAGGCCTCCAGAGCCGCAGCCTTGTCGTATTTGATTTCATAGTGCTGCATGCCCGGTGTGGGTGGGTTCGCACCAGGCTTTGTATCTTCGGCTTTAATGCGCTTTATTTCCTGCGCAGGCAACGTGGCTCTAATGGAAACGGGGATGATTACATCGGGGGTAAGCCTGTCATCCTGAGGGAGCGCAGCGACCGAAGGATCTACGTTGGAAACCTGGCTAGATCCTTCGCTTCGCTCAGGATGACCATTCTGCGAATGACGGTTTTCGCTCAGGATGGCAGTCGCCTGAATGAGCGCCTCCAACTCGCGCTGCAAATCCCTTTCCTTTAAACCGATTTTTCTTTGATGCAGGGCCTCGATGATCGCAAACAGGTCCGGACGGTCGAATAGTTCTGGATTGGGCATCCAGGCCTTGAGCGCATCCTCGTTGATCGCCTTGCCGATCAGATCGCGGCCCGAATAATCCTCGCTGGGATTGGAGGTGAGCAACACCATCACCTCGTCGTCCACTTCCACGTCGAAGGATTCCCCCGCGTATTCCACCGTGAAACGCCTCTCTCCGCGGAACAAAGGTGCCAATGCGTAGAGCACTTCGGCGTTGGTGTTGGCCTCGTCGATGAGCAGAATCTTCTTTTGATTTTTGTCCCAGTGTGCAAGATGCTCGCCGTTGACTCTGCCCAAGCGCTGCAAAAATTCCTTGATGCCAACCTCGTAGCCGCCGTCCTTGCTGTTCACTCTTAGCTCGGCCAAAAGATCGCTGGTTTTGAGTTCCTCGTGCGCGTTGATGACAAAGATGGGCAAACCTAAAACTGCGGCTAAATTTTTTGGCAACGTTGTTTTGGCGGAACCCGTGTCCCCGACGTCGTTGATGACTTTCGGTGGCCGCACGCGGCCTTGGTAATCTCGCGTGCTGCGCCAGGAGCGCAGGTAAAGGCCCGAGACGCGCGCGATTTGCGGGAGATAATGGATGAATTCGCCTGCGGCGGTTTCTTCGGGCGGTAAGGCCAAGTCTTTTACGGAGCCATTGCCCCAGGAGATGGGTTCGCCGCCTAGATGCGTGAAGAGGTAGAGTTCAAGGGTTATCTGCCCCTCACCCTGGCCCTCTCCCCTTAGGGGAGAGGGTAAAAGCAAGGCCAATCCATTCGAGAGCTCTACGCGCGTGCCGGGTTTCAGGGCGTCTATGTCTACCTTATAAATGTTGCCTGGGGTTTTGATGATTACCTGGTCTTTCCAACGCACCAGCGATATTCCGTTGGCCAGGCGCGTGACTTCCTTGTCATTTTTAGGTAGCGGGATTTGCCTGGGATGCCAATCGCGTTTCACCTCACCGAGCTTATGCTGTATTTGAGCGATTTTCCCGCGCGAAAAGCCCTTCATGCGACCGAACACCTCTGCTTCCAAAATTTGTTTTTCGAAACGCTCCAAATCGCTGATTCCACCGACTTTTATCCCCTCGTCCAAACCGTTGCCAAACAAAAGCATAGCGGCCTCCAACACCCATTCCCATTCGTATTGGCGCGTGACGCCGGCCGCCGCGTCTTTTTGCTTGGCCTTCTGCACGAGTTCGGACATAAACACGGCGTCTTTCATGCTAAATCCGTAGCGATGCGAGAATCCCGACCGTCTGTCCCTCACGGTTAAATGACCCACTATGTCGCGAATCCAATGGACTTCTCTATCCGTCACGCTCGGATATTTGCTCTGTATTAAATATTTTAGCTCGTCCAACGTTTGCGCCTGACTGCCTATATCGCTCACGCCGACAGTGTGAAAGCGATTCAAAAAGGCTCCCGTGAAATCTCCATCGCTTTGCGCGGGCATAATCCCCACTATGTGCACCGTGGGCGGCAAGGTAAAGCGAACTCTTTTACCACCTTCCGTTTCCAGAAAGATTTCGCCCGTGAGCAGGAAGTCATTCAAGAGAATGCGCACTTTTTCCGGGATTTGGTCCACGTTGTTCAAGACCAACATTTTGTGGGCGTCGGTATCCCAGGGTTCGCCGTCGCGAACAAGATAGCGGGATAAAAAGCCCAACGCGTAACGTATTTCGCCCGAAAGGGCCTGCTTCTTAACCCCGTTGGCATTCAAGAATTCTTCAAACTTGGGCAAATACGCGCCTTGTATTTGCATAGCGCCGGTTTGCGGGCTGCCCTCCAAGACGAACAATTCGTAGTTCAGCATGTGGGACATGCTCTTGACTATTTCCATGGGGCTGGCGCCATCTTCGGCCATGAGCATCGTGGCGCTAGGGCGCCCCTCTTGCTGCGCGCTCACGGAGAGCATCAGATTCTTGAGCGCGAGCATTTGGCTGGGCATGGGGGCGAGATTCATCACCTCGTTGGACGTTGGGATACCCTTGGAACCTGGCTTCCCGGGCATCACGTCGACGCCACCCACACGGCCCTGGGCATCGGTGCTAATGTCCTTCACCCATTGCTCGCGCAATTTGTCGAGA
This sequence comes from uncultured Actinomycetota bacterium, assembly GCA_964583365.1. Classification (GTDB taxonomy): domain Bacteria; phylum Auribacterota; class Ancaeobacteria; order Ancaeobacterales; family CAZGMX01; genus CAZOWS01. The sequence goes on along the minus strand of CAZOWS010000069.1, from coordinate 3,616 downwards.
CGATGGCCGAATACGGCCTCCACGGCTTCGCTCCACACCTGATCAAAAGCGGCCACGTTCCCGTATTGGGCCAGATAATGCAGCAAAAGACCTTGAAAAATCGCCTGATCCTCGGGCAATCCGCGCGCGCGAAGCGTTCCCATCATTTGAACCCAGCGAATCAATTCACGATTCGTGACAACACGCTGGCTGCGAAAGCGCTCGGACTCTTTGGCGAATACCTCTTTTTGGAAGCCGAGCATTTTCCTGTGGAATTGCACGAGGGATTTTTTGGTTTCCTTCGAGATTGCTTCCGCCACTGATGCGTCGGCGGACAGGTCGCCTGCGGCTCGCAATGACGTGGGGCTTTCACTGTGATAATCGATCAGTTGATCGTACTCCTCGTCCGTAAAGGCATCGCTCACCCAGATTTTATGCGCGAGATGGTCTATCTCGACGGGAATTTCCTCGCGTGCTGCGGTTCTATCCGCGGGGTTTTGCGAGACAATCACGCGAAAATCTTTGTTCCGCGTGATCTGCTGGATTTTCCCGCCGGGCCCGACAATTTCCAAATGGGGGCTATGGAACAAGTGCACGAGCCACGCGATGATCTCTTTGGCCTGCGGTCCGATAGCGCCCTCATCCAATACCAACACCCCGCCTTCCTCGTAGAATTTCAAGAAATCCACGACGAAGCGATTGTCTGTGCCGCGCTCGGACGTGAACGCGTATTGCCCCAAACCCTTTTTGATAATGCGGCCCAGAAAATCCGTAAGATCCACCTCCGTGTACATGGAAAACTTTTTCGTGGCCCATCCGAGACGGCGGGCGACGTCCTCGGCCATGGCCGTCTTTCCCGCTCCCGGCGGGCCTTCCAGGATCACGAGAGGGCTGGTCGCGAATCCCAATAGAATCGAACGCTCCGCATCCAGCGTGCCGGCCAAAGGCGCCAGATAGCGCTGCGCCTCTGCCTCTTGCAACGTGGCATGGCGCGTGAGAAATCGCACGCCTCCTATCTCAAGATAAATTCGTCCCTTTTCTTCGACAAATGTCGTCGTCTTGGGATAACTCGCTTTCGCGAAAGTCTCGCGATAAGAATCGCGCAACCCCAGTATCAAAAGCGAATAGCCCTCGTCGTGCACGGCATTCTCGACCTGTTTTTGATTCGCATTGGGCCAGCGGGAAGAAACATCGTTCATGCGATCCAGAAAGCGATTCACGTCCGCGATGCTAAAACGCGAGACTTGATATTGCCCGTCCTTCACCTGCTCTTTATGCAATTGTGAGATTTGATGGAGGTACATGGCCATGCGATCGGCGTGCCGCGTCATCGCCTGATTATGAAAATGTTCGCGTACGTAGTTTTGCACGTAATGCTTCATGTCCTGATCCGTCCATTCCGCGTCGAGCGAAATATTCATGAAGCGAGAAAGCTCGGCGGGACTCATCGGCATTTTTTCAGCGGCATGGGCAAGCGCAATCACGCGAAGATTGGAAGGCATGGTGGCGTAGAACCAGCGGGCAAAACTGTCATCCTGAGGCTGCGTAGCATTGCTGTCATCCTGAGGAGCGCCAGCGACGAAGGATCTAGTTTGTTTCCGAACTAGATCCTTCGCTTGGCTCAGGATGACAGAGGGAGAAGTCAGGATGACAGAGGGAGGTGTCAGGGTGACAGGGGGTTGCGGTGGCGCGCGACCGAAGCACATTTTCCAATATTTTTCTAATTCCCCTTTTGCGCGCAAATCCTCCATCAACTCGGCCACCACTTCCTTGGTGAGTATTTCATTCCCGATTTCGAGCACACCTTCTTGCAAAACCTTGTTGAGCATCACCGCGGTTTCCGGCGCCAAGCGATGATAATTATCAAACAAGGCCACATGCTTGTGATCCGAATCCATGCGCGCCTCGCGAATCAATCGCAGCAAGACCCCCAAGCCCATCGTAAGATTCGGCTGCCACTCGGCAAGCGCGCGATTCCACATCTCTTTCTCCCTCGCCCCTTTGGGGAGAGGGCCGGGGTGAGGGGTTGCGGCGGGCACAAACTGCCCCAACAAATGCGATGGCCGCATGAAATTGCTCAACGGCACATAATGCACGCGCACATCCTTGTCTGCGGCCAAACCCTGCGTAATCGCGACCATCGCATCCTGCATGGCCGACGAATACACGAGCAGATGTTCCTTCCCTGTTTTTGTGGCTTCATTCAAAGCATCCGTAGCGGTCCTCGCGCCAAAAGCGCTCCAACCCATGGCCTTTTGCAGTATAGTCTTGGCCGTATCTTGATCTTCCTTACTTTTCCATAAGAACACCCACTTGTCCTGCATCGCCTTTTGCAAATCCTTCGTATCCAAGAAAGAGCGAATCATGCGTTGCAATTCCCTCATCGTGAGCACCTGGTCTGTGCCGCGTATTTCATGCAAGGCCAGCGCGCGTTGTAAAGCGATCCACGCGTCTGCAATTTTGGGGATTTCCTTTTTGAACTTGGCAATATTCTTCGCGCCCACATCCATAGCAAAAAGTCTCGCGATTAGATTCTCTATCTCCTCGTGGATTTCTTTTTGATATTCGACATCCTCCGAGCGGTAGTCGTAACCCATCCAATAGGCGGTCGTAAAACCCTTGAGCTGGCGCGGTATCGGTTCACGCGCGGAGAAATCATCGGGATTGATATCGGCTATATACAAATTGGTGTCGGCCAAATCCGTCTCGAAAAAACCGGAGCTGTCGATATCCGGATATTCGGAGAGCAGGCGATGCGAATGGCCCATGATGACGGGGTAATACCACCAAAACAAACCCTGCGCCTGATTCGTGTTGAGCTCGCTGTTGATCACGATGGAATTGCCTTCGCGCAGCGCCCGCAGCATGTCGGTGTTTTGGTTCAAATAATAGCGGCGATAGGCATCCGCATAAATCCCACCTCGAAAATCCTTGATGTCCTTATCGAAATACACGGTGGAAGTGAGAGTTTTTTTGCCAAGTATTTTCGCGAATTTTTCGGAAAGGTATGTCTTGCCCTCTCCGGATGGTCCTTCTAGCCGTAAGAATTGCCCGCGGCCATATTTCAAGCCGCGCAACATTTGTCCCAGCACGAGCTTGTCCTGCTTGCGCAAAATCAAATCGGCGAAATCAAGCATTTGGCTATCCGCGTAGTCACCTGTCATTCTGAGCGATTTAATAGCCGTAGCGGAGCGGAGCCCTGAACGAAGTGAAGGGGCGGAATCTCTCAGATACGCCGCAAACTCCTCGGACACCGGCATCATCACCCCATCGGCATCCAAATGCATCACGCCGTCTTTCATCTGGAATTGCAAATGCGGCTGCACGTATTCGTCTTTCCAAATGGCCGTGAACATTTTCTTAAACGCATTCCGATCCGCCTGGCTACGCAAGCGCAGATAGAAATAACGGATGAATTCTTTTTGAACGACCATGTCATCCTGAGGCGCAGCCGAAGGATCTCGCTCTTTAATCATCCCCTCCGCGTACTGCGCCACGCGCAGTATATCCGGCAACGAGAACCCGTAATCGAATTCCCATTTGTGCTTCCGCAGGGATTCCAAATTAGCCGCGAGCCCTTCTATCGAAGCTGTGTCCAGCAGCGCATAATCTCTCTTCAAAAGTTTCTCCATATCGG
>CAZOWS010000068.1:0-3320 GCA_964583365.1 uncultured Actinomycetota bacterium | reverse complement strand
AGTACAGAAAATCTAAAGATTGTTTCGAAGTTTTTTAACAATAAAGACGCTGCTCCTCTTGCTTATTATAAGAAGCATGGGGGTTATGTTGCGGCCAAAAAAGCATTTGGGATGAAACCCGATGAGATCATCGCTGAAGTTAAAAAGTCTAATATGCGAGGTCGCGGTGGCGCAGGGTTTCCGACGGGAATGAAATGGAGTTTTATTCCTAAAGATTCCCCCAAGCCCAAATATCTCGTGGTCAACGCCGACGAAAGCGAGCCCGGGACATTCAAAGACAAATACATCATGAGTTACGATCCCCATCAATTGTTGGAGGGGATAATTATCGCGGCCTACGCGATCGGCAGTCACAAGGCCTACATTTACATCCGCGGCGAGTACGTGTTTCCTTACAAGCGGCTGGCTGCTGCGGTGGAAGAGGCCAAGGCGCACGGTTATTTGGGCAAGAATTGCATGGGCCTCGGCTATGATTTGGACGTTGTCGTGCATCGCGGAGCGGGCGCGTACATTTGCGGCGAGGAGTCGGCGCTGTTGGAATCGCTGGAGGGGAAAAAGGGATTTCCGCGCTTGCGGCCCCCGTTCCCGGCCATCGCGGGTTTGTTCGGATGCCCCACGATCATCAACAACGTGGAGACGATTTCCTGCGTCGGGCATATTATCGGCCGTGGGGCGGAGTGGTTTGCCAAATTGGGATCCGAAAAGAACGGCGGGAATCGTTTGTATTCGATCAGCGGACTTGTCAACAAACCGGGTGTCTACGAGTTGCCATGCGGCACTTCGTTGCGCGCTATGATTTATGATCATGCCGGGGGCGTGCGCGGCGGCAAGAAATTAAAGGCCGTGATACCGGGCGGAATTTCTTCCTCCGTGCTGACGGCAGCCGAGATAGACGTAAAAATGGACGTGGAATCGCTGAAGGCTGCCGGGACCATGATTGGTTCGGCCGGCGTGATGGTGATGGACGAAGACACGTGCATGGTGCGCGCGCTGGCTGTTGCGTCCCATTTTTTCGCCCATGAATCCTGCGGGCAATGCTCGCCCTGCCGTGAGGGTTCCGGATGGGTGGGTAAGATCACGAAGCGCATTTTAAGCGGCCAGGGACGGCCCAAAGATTTGGAAAATTTATTGTCCATAGCCAACAACATGTGCGGCACGACGATTTGCGCTTTTGGCGATGCGGCGGCCACGCCCGTGCAAAGCTATATCGGAAAATTTCGTTCGGAATTTGAATTTCATGTCAAAGAAGGTAATTGCGATCTTAATAAAACACTCGCTCCCCTCACCCTACCCTCTCCCGAGGGGAGAGGGTTAAGAGGAATGGATCGGTGAGGGGCTAGCATTATGCCAACGATCATCGTAGACGGAAAAACGGTCACCGTGCCGGCAGGCACGAAAGTCATCGAGGCCGCCGAAAAGGTCGGCGTTACGATTCCGCGCTATTGTTATCACCCGGGACTTTCCATAGCCGGGAATTGCCGCATGTGCATGGTGGACGTGGAGAAAAATCCCAAGCTGCAAATTTCTTGTCACATGGAATGCTCCGAGGGCATGGTCGTGCACACCGATAGTCCGCGCGTCAAGCAGGCCCGCCAGGCCGTGTTGGAGTTTTTGCTCATCAATCACCCATTGGATTGCCCTGTCTGCGATCAATCCGGCGAATGCGATCTACAAAATTTTTACATGGCCTACGGTCTCTACGACAGCAAGATGGCCGACAACAAGATCAAGAAAAAGAAGGCCGTGGCCGTGGGGCCTAATGTCATGCTGGATTCCGAGCGCTGCGTGCTCTGCTCGCGCTGCGAGCGCTTCACCGACGAAATCACCAAGACGCATGAATTCGGGATATTTAATCGCGGCGATCACGCCGAAATAGGGATTTATCCGGGCAAGGAATTAAACAACGCGTATTCGGGCAATGTTGTGGACATTTGTCCGGTGGGCGCGTTGACCGACAGGGATTTTCGTTTTAAGATTCGCGTATGGTATTTGGGGCAGGCGGATTCTATCTGCAACGGCTGCTCGCGCGGTTGCAATATTCAAATCCACTACAACAAGGACGAGCGACCGCATCATGCCGCTGGTGCGCGTGTGATGCGCCTGAAGCCGCGCGTGAATGCCGACGTGAATCAATGGTGGATTTGCGATGAGGGTCGCTACGGTTATCGTTTTATCGACGAGCATCGCCTCAAGCATGTTTTGAAAAATGAAGACACGCAAACGGTGGAATCGAATTGGGAGGAGGCCTTGGCGAGCGTGAGCGGCGCGTTGGCTTCCAGTGTAGCCGTCATAGGCTCGGCACAATTAACGAACGAAGACGCGTTTGCGTTGAAAAAATTATTCGTAGATCGCCTCAAGGTGCGCATGGGCGATTGGACGGGCCAGGCCCGTCTCGGTAATCAGGATGATTTTCTCATTTGCGCGGATAAAAACCCCAACACCGCAGGAGTCGAGGCGATTTTTCAAGGCATTCCCAAGACGCTTTCCTCTGAAATTTTAGATGCCGTGGATTCGGGGCAGATCAAAGTCTTGTTCGTTTGCGGCCAAGATCTCGTCGCCCAATTCGGCGAGGAGCGCGTGCAGGCATTGCGAAAGAAACTGGATCTTTTCGTCTATCAAGGTAGCAACGAAAATAGAACGGCGGGTTATGCGCATTGGGTGCTTCCTGCCAGCGTGCATGCCGAGAAGAATGGAACGTTCACCAATTTTCAGGGACGTGTGCAGCGCCTGTGGCAGGCAGTGCCGCCGTTGGAACAGTCGCTGCCCGATTGGGAAATATTCATGCGCTTGGCCAAGGCATTAGGCGAAGATTGGACTTGGACTCATTCGGCGCAAGTATTTACTGCGCTGGCCCAGGAAATTCCAGCGTTTGGTGGGATGACGTTGGAGACGATAGGCAAGGGTGGTATGACATTGGGAAGCAGCGCTCCATGCTCCTAGGCCTCGCGATAAAGACTTGTCTCGTGTTTGTCGTACTGATGGGTGTCCTGAATCTCGCTGGCCTCTTGACCTGGGTGGAACGCAAACAAAGCGCGGTCATTCAAGATCGCATTGGGGCCAATCGCGCGAGCATTTTTGGTTTCCGCGCGCTCGGTCTTTTTCATATTCTGGCCGACGGCATCAAGATGCTTCTCAAAGAAGACTACGTGCCGCCGCGCGCGCCAAAATTTCTTTTCAATCTCGCGCCGTTTCTATCGGTGATGTTCGCGCTTGTGGCGTTTGCCGCGATTCCGTTCGGCAACTCTATCGTGCTTGGCGGCAGGGAGATTTCGCTGCAAATCGCGAGCCTCAACGTGGGTTTGCTTTACGTTTTTGCGATG
>CAZOWS010000067.1:0-9281 GCA_964583365.1 uncultured Actinomycetota bacterium | reverse complement strand
AACGATGGTGGCGGCGCATCCAGAGAACAAATCACCTTCAATGGCACGATCAACGGAGGCGCAACGGCCGCGACTGCAGCCGTTATCTTCTTTGGCGGGGTTGTTGGTGGGACGACTCCGCCTGCGAGTTTGACGCTGAATAGCACGGATGCGGTGACATTCAGCGCCAACGCAACCGTAGCGGGTGCGGTCGCGATCACTGCGGTCAACGTGAATTTTAATAATCCATTCACGACCACGACTGGGGGGACTATGACTGTTACCAATTCTGGTACATTGTTTACGGGTGCCGCTGCCAATATGATTTTGGACGGTGCATTTTCTCAAGATGGAATTGGGCCGAACAACATTGCGGGAAATATCACCACGAGCAACGATAATGTTGCATTTCTACGGGCCGTGAGCTTGGGCGGCGCAGTGGCGATTGACACGGGGCCGGGTATCGGGGATATCACGTTTTTGTTCACCTTGAATGGCGCGCAAACACTGACGCTGACAGCCGGCACGGGCAATATTGCTTTTGCGGATGTGACGGGCGGGGTTACGCCGCTGACGGGCTTGACGGTCAATAGCGCCGCGGCGACGACGTTCAATGCTGCAGCGACGTATGCGGGTGCTGTGGCGATCACGGCGGTCAACGTGAATTTTAATTTCGCGTTTAGCACCAACGTGGCAGCGGGTACGGTCACGGTCGTTAATTCCGGGACATTATCTACGGTGGCAGCCGGGGACTTAAGCCTCGAGGGCGCATTTTTTCAGAACGGTGCGGGCGTCAATAGCATTGCCGGCGACATCACAACCACGAATGACGCGATCACGTTCACGACCGCCGTCACGCTGACGGGCAACGTGTTGCTCAACACGGGGGCTGGAGCAGGTACGGTGACATTCTCCGGTACATTGAATGGCGCGCAGAACTTGGGTATCACGGCGGGCACGGGCAATGTTGTGTTTACCGGTGCCGTGGGTAGCGGAACGCGATTGGGCGCTTTGACGATTAGCAGCGCGGCGGATGTTATGGTGACTTCTACGATGAAGGCGACGACTATTACGCAGACTGCAGGAACAGGTGTCACGAGATTCAATGACGTTGTAGATACGACTTTGGCCGGGGGGATTTCGTTGACCAGCACGAACTTCATGATAGCGGATATACGTGCAGCAGCAGGTGGTGTTTCCATTACCGCGGGGGACGGTAGCATCACCGAAATCGGATCGGATAGCGCAGCCGATATTACAGCAGCGGCAGATTCTTCGTTGACCGCGCGGGGAGCCAATGGGTTTATTGGGACGGATTCAAATGCGCTGGAAGTACAAATTGCAGGGACTCTCACGGTGATTGCCGAAGGACAGAGCAATGGTGTTTCCGTAAATATCAATGGCAGCGTGAGCGGCAATGCATTGACACTGAGATTTCAGTCGCCCGGACTGGTGCTATTCAATGGAATCATGCTGGGTGGATCGCAGGAGATTTCTCAGGCGTCGGATCAGGGTTTCGGAAGTCTCTACGACAATAATAATAATATTCAAGATGATCGAGGTTCCGATATTCTGAGGTCTTTGCAAAACGGTGGCACGATAGACAACAATACGGTGAACGGGACTTTTGTTGATATTGACGGGAGCGCTATTGGTCTAGAGCCTTCAGGTAAGAAGCTAATGAAAACGTCCTAAAAAGGGAGATACGATGCGAAACTATAGAAATGGTTTGAGGAAATTTATTTTCGTTTTTGGCATTTTTCTTTTTTTACGGTCAACGCAGATTTTTGCGGGTGACAGCGATCAAGGTTCTGGTCCTCAGCTTGGCTATCCTGCCGGTGGACCTCCGACTAGAGGGTCTAGCGAGAGCTCTAGCGGTCAAGGCGATGCGCCTTCCGGTGATCCCATGATGATGCAAAATCCTGAAGCCGCGTTGGCCGAATTGCGCAAGACGGACCCCGCCTTAGCTGCAAAAATGGAAAAGTTCATGAAGGACGCCAAGGAACTTGGCGAGGAAGTATCTCGCAAGGCTCAACAGAATCAGTCGGAGAAGAAATAAGTAACTACTCACCACTTGCGTCATTCCCGCATGCATTAATCGGGAATCCAGAAGATGGATCCCCGATTAATGCTTCGGGGATGACGGCACGGTCACGTCAAAGTCAAGGTTCGGTCATTCGCAAAAGCAACTGGAAACACTTGTAGTTGCCAGATTTATCGGGCCTTGCCCCATGAATGGGGCGACTACGGTTTTTCTTCACACGTGAGATCAAAACGTCTGACTTTGACATGACCCTGGGGATGACGGGGACCTGAGTTATTACAAAAATAAATTTATTTTGGGCGATTTTGTTCTTTGATTAGCCAGAGTAGGCCGCCGACGAGAAGGGCTAGAATTCCTAAGGTGATCCAAAGACCGTGGCGGCGGAAACCGAACTCTTTAATCGCTGAATCTGCCTGTTTCTCCGCGTTTTGCACGTGTTCGGTGGATTCATCGATTATAGGTTTCATTGTTTCCCAGGAGAATGAGTGCACGTAGGTTCTGGCCTGGGTTAGTTTACTTTCCGCTTCGCCCAATTCGTATATTGCGTCGCTGACGTCCATCCCGAGATTGGTAGCTTGCGTAACCTTGTCCTGTACTTTTGCCATTTTACTTTTTACCTCTTCCAGTCCGTTGCGCATTTGGGCTGCCACCTTGTATCCCTTGGATTCCGCCACATGGCATCCGCTGCATACGGCTTTGGCGTCCGTGCCCAGCATCGCGTCGCTGGGTTTTGCGATCAAATGATTGCCGTGGCATACCTCGCATTCGGGAAGCCCCATTTCTTCATGGGCTTTTTTGTGCGGACTCTTGGCGAAGAGATCCCGCGTCAAAGAATGACATTGGGCGCACACGTTGCCGACTGCTGTCGTTCCCGGTTTCGCTGCTTCATGAGATCCGTGGCAGCTCGCGCAATGCGGGGCTGCTCTATCGCCGCGTATTAGCAATGCCTGGCCGTGCACGCTCTGCGCGTATTCCCAATGCTGGGTTACGGGGATGTTGTATTTTCCCACGACCTTGGTGTCGGAGTGACAGACCGCGCATGTTCCGGGTATGTTGGTCGGATACACGGGGGACTGAGGATCTTTTTTTGATCGAATTCCATGCGCGCCATGGCAGCTCGAACACACGGCGACATTTTTATCGCCCGTGCTGTTGCGTTTACCATGCTCGCTCGAGAGATATTTCAAATGCTGGTCCACGGGAAGATTGGGGTTGTACTTGCGCATGTACGAAACGTCGGCGTGGCAGCGGGCACAAAATTGGGGAATGTCTTTGCGGGCGGGCTTGCCGATGAAACCCTTTTTTGGGTCTTTAGCCGCGTCCGGATCGGTGGCTTTGGGATCGCCGCCGTGGCAATCCACGCAGGATAGGCCGGCCTTGAAATGCACGTCGTGGTCCATGGATTTCGTGGGAGAATGCGGAGAGTCCTCAAACGCGCTATGGCATTCGACGCAGCCGCTGGTATCCGTAGCTTTTGCCGACGGCGTTGCGAATCCGAAGCAGACGATTGCGGCTAGCGCGATCAGAGTGGTAGAAGGTTTATGCCTTCTGTCATCCTGAGCGTAGCGAAGGATCTCGTTAGGCTCTGTAGACCCTTCGTGGAGTTTACACTGAGCGAAGCCGAATGTGCTCAGGGGGTCTAAACTGTTGCGGCTCATAATCCTGGTAACTTTCCTATTGCGGCTAAACTCAACACGATCATGTAAGCGATAACGAGAATACCCAAGACCATCGGCAGCCAATGCGATTTGCCGCTACGCGAAGGCCAATCCATCCATGGCACAAAAAATAGAGAAACTTGCGCAATTCCCAGCGTGATTACGGCCACGACTTCGCCCTCAAAGCCGAATATGCGCCCGGGAAAAAGTTTCAGCGACTGGAACATCCAGAGAAAAAACCATTCGGGCAGAATTCCCGCGGGTGTTGCCGCGTAAGGATCGGCCTTGGGGCCGAGCGTTGTGGGCCAGTAGACGGAGAGTGAAAGCACAAGTCCTAGCACCAGCGACCAGGCCACCAAATCTCTCAACAGAAAATCGGGCACAAAGCGCATCGAACGTTCGCTTTTTACTTTCAACGGCTTGCTCATGCCTTGCATTTGAATCAGCAAAAGATGAATACCCAACATGGCCAACAGGCTCGCGGGCAAAACCGCGATATGCAGCCAATAGAATCGGCTCAATGTCGCGTCGCCGACATCTTCACCGCCGCGCAGAAAAGTGCTTGCCCATTCACCTACGAAAGGCGCGCTGCCCGCGATATTGATGCCAACCTTGGTGGCGAAAAAAGAAAGTGTGCTCCAGGGCAATAAGTAACCCGTGAAGCCGAATCCCATCAGTATATAAAGGAGACAGACGCCGCTAACCCAAGTGAGTTCCCTGGGTGGGCGGTATGCTTTCATAAAAAATGTGCTCGCCAGGTGGAGGAAGGCAGACAGAATGGCTAAATGCGCGGCCCAAGCGTGGACGGAGCGCACGAGCCATCCGAAATGCACCTTAGCGGTGATAAATCGAACGGATTCGTAGGCGGTTTCTATCGTGGGTCGATAATAGAGCAACAACAAAATGCCGCTGACGATTTGAATTAAAATCAGCGCGAGTGTCATGCCCCCGCAGTAATACCATATCGTGTGCTTATGAACGGGGACGGTCTTATGCTGTATAGCCTCCATCGGTCCGTCGAGCTTCAGACGCTCCTGAAAAAATTTCTTGAGGCTATCGGGTATATTTATCATGAGGCAAATGCTCTCGATTCCCCTCCTTTGTAAGGAGCAAGCGAAGCGCGGTAGAAACAATCGGGAGGTAGATTGCTCGTGACTTCTACCCCACCTAGCCTCCCTCCCCCATTAACACAGTGGGGGACAGGCTTACAAAGGGGAGGGATACTTTTTTTGCGCGTTGTGTTTACGGGTATCAAGTGCATACGCATCATTACGATATTTTAGAGACCACTATTTCCTCCCCCTGGACGTTGGCGGCAAAGGCTTGCAGTGGTTTGGGGGGAGGGCCGGAGATCACCTGACCGTTCAAATCGAACTTTCCGTTGTGGCAAGGACACCAAATCACGCTTGTCTCCGCTTCGTATTGGACCGTGCAACCTAAATGCGTGCAAACCGCGGAGAAAGCCTTCAACTGCCCCTGAGGGGTTTTGCTAAGAATGCCGGGTTTGGCGCGGAAGCGAAACATCTTGGCCGTGTTGGCCGCGAGCTCTCCGACTTTGGCGGCGACCACGCTAGTCACGGAATCTCGCGTGCCCTGGGGTGGCCACAGGTATCGGAGAACCGCAAAAACCGTTGCGCCAAGCAAACCAAGAATTCCGCCGCCGATGACTTGTTTTAAGAAGAAGCGCCGGCTGAAAAGCTTGTTTTTATCCGCGGGGTCCTTGGGAAGGCTCATAGTATCCAAGTAGTATAGTGATTTTTTTCATCTGTTCACCATGATATGCATCATAGGGTATTTTTTGGCTTAGATAATATAATTAGATGCAAATTGTTGCTGGATTCCTAAAAAATGGAGAATGAGTATGCGAAGAAAACTTTGCATCGGGCTGGTAGTGGCGCTGATTGTCTTTGCTGCATTCCTGTTTGATTCGGGCAAAGCATTCGCGACGCTGGAACAGATGAAAATTATCAAGGGCGTGTATCCGGGCAAGGATAAATATTCCTGTCAATTGTGCCACGTGGATAAACTGCCTAAGAAAGATGCGCATGAGCACAACGCGTATGGAAAGAAAGCGGTCGAAGCCGCCGGCGGGGCAGGGCACAAGGCTACCGCGGAGATCTATACGCAGCTAGGTGATCCGGAGGCCGCGAAATAGTTTTCACTTGTCATCCTGAGCCGAAGGCGAAGGATCTCGTTTGTTAGCAATGTAGATCCTTCGCTTCGCTCAGGATGACAGGTGCATTGCATGATCTATATCATATCCGCCTAAACCAGCCTCAAATACAATAGCCCCAAATAGAGGGGAGGCTCCTTTGCGGCAGCGCAGGCAACTCTTTTCTGAAAATTTTAATAACCTGGTCACGTTCGCGGGTCTTCTCCTCTTTGTTGTCGTCTTCACGCTGGAGGCGATGCTGTGGGCGATGGACTTTTTTTCACCTTCGCCGTCGCTGTATTTGGGTCTCATCACGTACTTCCTTTTGCCTCCGTTCATGTTCTTGGGGTTGCTTCTCATTCCCCTCGGCGCGCTGTGGAAAAAAAGAAGAATTGCTAAGGGATCGACAACCGAACATTGGGGCAGCTTCTCGATTGATTTATCGCGTCCCGTGCATCGCAACGCGTTGTTCGCGTTTCTCGCTATCTCTTCGCTCGTGGTGGTTGCATCGGGCATCGGTAGTTATCAGGCGTATCACTACACCGAATCCGTGAAATTTTGCGGGACGCTATGCCACGACGTGATGAAACCCGAGTACACGACCTATCAGCATTCGGCGCACGCGCGTGTGAAATGCGTCGATTGCCATATCGGCGAGGGTGCGGGCTCGTTTGTGAAGTCCAAATTCAACGGACTCCATCAAGTCTATTCGGTTTTAGCAAAAAAATATCCGCGACCCATTCCCACGCCGGTGAAAAACCTTCGGCCCGCAAAAGAGACATGCGAGCGCTGCCATTGGCCCGAGCATTTTTTCTCGGGGAAGGAGAGGACATTCCCTCATTTTTTGGGGGACGAAAAAAATACGCGCTGGACGGTGCGCATGCTTGTCAATATCGGCGGCGGGGATGGCGGGCATTCGGGAGCAGGAAGAAATGGGATTCATTGGCAGATGGCAATTCATAATAAAATTTCTTACATTCCGCGTAAAGCCGACCGGCAAGAAATCGCGTGGATAAAAGCTGTTGCGGCGGATGGAACAGAGACGGTGTATTCCTCGCGCGAGAAGCCGCTGCCTGCCTCGCAGATTACCCCCAAGAACATGCGCTCGTTCGATTGCATGGACTGTCATAATCGCCCTAGTCATCAATACAAGAGCCCCGTGACCGCGGTGAACGAGGCTCTGTCGGATGGCGCGCTCGATGCCTCTTTGCCCTCCATCAAAGCGGAGGGTGTGAAGGCGCTCAGCGAGACGTATGCCTCCGACGAGGAAGCGAATGCAAAGATTGCTGAGAAGTTGAAGGCCTTTTATGGCGACAAAGAACCCGAAAAAGTTTCCAAGGCCGTCAAAGCGTTGCAAAAAATTTACGGACTAATACAGTTTCCGTTCATGAAAGCCAATTGGCGTTCGTATCCTAATAATATTGGCCATATGGAATTTCCCGGCTGCTTCCGATGCCATGGCAGCGATTTAGCCACGATAGAGGGCAAGACTCTTTCCCGCGATTGCACGCTCTGTCACACGATTTTGAGTCAGGGTGTGGGGCCGGCTGCGGAAACCATTTCCATCAAGGGGCTGGAGTTTCAACACCCTGTGGACGTGGGTGTGGATATGAAGGATGCGGATTGCACGGCGTGTCACACGGGCGGAGCGGAACTTTATTCTTGAGCACTATGATATACATCATAGGCATAAAATGAGAAGTCTTTTAGAGTTGGCCGCGAACAAGGGGGGTGCCATGAAATCAAAGCAATGTTTCCTTACCGTATGGACAGCATTGGTGTTTTATTTTATTTCCGCATCGCATGCGTTGGCGACATTGGAACAGCAAAAGATTTTTAAGGGTGTCTATCCGGGTAAGGAAAAATATAGTTGCGCGATTTGTCATGTGGCGAAGCTTCCAAAAAAGGATGCACACGAGATGAATGATTACGGGAAGAAAGCTGTGGAAGCAGCCGGTGGCGCAGGGCAGAAGCCCACGGCAGAAATCTATCAGAAATTAGGTGACAACGATGCGAAGTAAAAATCGCGCGATGTGGGCGGGATCGATGGTTGCCGCTGCGGCGGCTCTGATGTTTTATTCGGGCATAGTTGGGGCGGAAGAAGAAAAGGCGGTCGAGGAAAAGGTATCCGAGGAGAAAAGCACGCTGGCCCCGTACGAGGGCTTACTTGGCGTGAAGGGCGCGCACTATGTAGGGTCCGAGGATTGCGAAGCCTGCCACGAAAAACAAGTGAAGGAATTCAAGCGTTCCACGCACGCGCGCATAAGCATTCCAGGTACGGACGTCAAGAGACAAGGCTGCGAAATGTGTCACGGTCCCGGCAGCGTTCACGTGGAAAATGGGGGCGGCAAAGGCACGATGATCAATCCCAGAAAAGATCCCACGGTTTGCTTTACCTGCCACCTGGAGAAGAAGGCCGAGTTCCAGCTTCCTTTCCATCACCCGGTGATGGAAGGCCATATGGGCTGCGTGGATTGCCATAGCGCGCATGCGGAAGAGGTAAAACCCTGGTCGGCGACAACGATGAATGGCGTTAACCAAGCATGCTTCAAATGCCACAAGGATCAGCGCGGCCCGTTCGTGTGGGAACATGAGGCGCTGCGCGAGGGTTGCGTGACATGCCACAAGGTACATGGTTCTGTGAATGACAAAATGTTGGTCGCGAGGGATAGCAATTTGTGTCTGCGCTGCCACGCGCAAGTTAATTTTCCCGTGATCGGAAAATCCAGCCATGCCGGTCGCTTGTTCCAGGGGCCTTGCTTCAGCGCTGGATGCCATACGGCTGTTCACGGATCTCAGTTCGATGACCATCTGCGATACTAGGAGGCTTCCCATGACCATAAAAAAACGACGGATTGTATCGGCGATAATTGGCCTTCTTATGGCCGTGAATGCGCGGGGTGTCTCGGCGGAAGAACCAAGACTTAGCCTGACACCCGAACCATTTCGCTATAGCTACGTGACGGGTGACGTTGAGAAATTCAGCGCGCAGCACTGGATGAAGGATCGCTATGCCGGCGGCATCAAAGACTTTTCCCTGGATTACAACGACGAAGCAAAGGGGATTGAGTCTGCGGCCGAAGGTCATGCGATCATCGATGAGAATGACATCGATGGAGTGTTGACGATAAAGCAAAAGGACAAAGGCTTTATCAAAGTGGATTATTCAAGTTTCCGGAAATACTACGATGGAACGGGGGGCGTTTATCACCCTTTCCAGAACTTGAAATCTATAAACTTGGAGCGAAAACTGCAGCTCAATATCGCCCGATTTGAAGTCGAGGCGGGGCTTACCTTACCGGAATGGCCTGAGCTGACATTCGTCTACGAACGAGAAGATACGGCGTCAAGACCAAGAGCCATCTACGGATGCCATGACGACAACCGTGGGCATGGAAAAATGGTTCTGGAAAGAGAAAGCCTTTGTGTCCAGCGGCTATCGGTACGG
>CAZOWS010000066.1:0-2900 GCA_964583365.1 uncultured Actinomycetota bacterium | reverse complement strand
CTTCGCAAACTTAACGCGGAATGACACCGCGCCTTCTATCTTTTCCCCCTCCCCCCTTGTGGGGGAGGGCGGGGTGGGGGGACGATAAACAATCGGCTCCTTGATGTCCGACACCGCGCCGGGCTTGGCCAACACCGTGTCGTTGGGCGCACCCTTGATGCCGCAATAATGACAATCGCCCCATTTGCAATCGGTGGTCAGTTGCTCGGACCCACCCAGCGCCTTGGCTCTTTCGTTGCGCAGGTATTTTTTTGCGATAAACGCGTCGATCACGTCCCACGGCAGCACCTCTTCGATGCCGTATTGGCAGGTGTACCAAGCCATCTCCACGCCTGTCGCCGCAAACGCGCGCATCCAGCGATCGTAACTGAAATGCTCAGACCAGCCGTCGTAACGCCCGCCGTCTTTCCAGACCGCGTGCATCACCAGGCCCATGCGCCTGTCTCCGCGAGAGAGCGCCACCTCCACCATCGCGCCTTCTAAATCGTGCCATTTCATGCGCGTGTTTTTGTTGAGCAATTTGCTTTTCAAAAAGGCGATGCGCTCGCGCAATGTTTCCATGGGAGCTATGGCCTCCCATTGAAACGGCGTGAAGGATTTGGGAACGAAGGCGCCCGTGCTCACGGTCACGTTCTTTTGCTTGCCGTATTTGCGACCGATGTCGTTGATCTTGCGCACGATTTGAACCAGCTCTTCGAGGTCTTGCTGGTTTTCCGTGGGAAGACCGATCATCACGTAGAGCTTGATCAGTTCCCAACCCTTGCGATAGGCCACGTCGGCGGCTTCGTACATGTGCTCGTTGGTGATGCTCTTGTTGATCACTTTGCGCAGCCGCCAACTCCCGGCCTCGGGCGCGAACGTGAAACCGCCTTTGCGCACGGTCGCGACATTGTCGGCCAAATGCACGGAGAATTGATCGGCGCGCAGCGACGGCAGCGATATCGCGATTTTTTTCTCGTGCAGCTTTTCGTTGAGTTTGCTCGTGAGCTCGTTGACGCCGCTATAATCGGCTGTGGAGAGAGAGCAAAGACTCAGCTCGGAAAAACCAGTCTCTTGAATGCCCTTGATGGCCAACTTGGCCACATCATCCACGGGCAGCTCGCGCACGGGTCTATACCAATAGCCGGCTTGGCAAAAACGACAGCCTTGCGTGCAACCGCGCATGATTTCCAGCGACAGCCGGTCATGCGTGATTTCCATCGCGGGCACCAGCGGTTTTTCGGGATAATTTTCAATTTTGAGTTGTTTCACGTAGCGGCGTTTCACCCTTTTGGGAATGCCGTCCACGATCGCATGAAATTCGGCGACTTTCGGGCCATCGTAGGTAAAATCGTAGAGGCTAGGCACGTAGACGCCTTCGATTTTGGCTAGCTCGATGAGCATGGATTGCTTGATGGATCTCCCCTCCTTTGTAAGGAGGGGCCAGGGGGAGGTAGAGGTCGCATTCTCCGTCGCGTAGCGCTCCTTCAACTCCCCTACTTTTTCCAAAAATTCCAGTAACAATTCTTCCCCGTCGCCGATCAAAAACGCGTCTATGAAATCGGCCAGTGGCTCGGGATTGGCCGTGCAGGGTCCGCCGGCCACGAACAGCGGGAAAATTTCCTTGCGATCGCGCGCGAACACCTCGCGACCCGCCAAGTCGATCATGTTGATCGTGTTGGTGTAGCTGAATTCGGACTGCAGCGAGAAACCCACCACGTCGAACTCGGAAACCGGCGTCTTGCTCTCCATCGTGAACAGCGGAATTTGATGCTCGCGCATCTTGGCTTCCATGTCTGTCCAGGGGCAATACGCGCGCTCGGCCGCGAATTCGGGCCTTTGATTGACCAAATGATAGAGGATTTTTAATCCGATATGCGACATTCCCAATTCGTAGACTTCGGGGAACGCGAGAACCGCTTTGACTTTGGCCTGGGAGAGATCCTTGCGAATGACGTTGAGTTCCTCGCCCACGTAGCGATGCGGTTTGGCTACATGAGGGAGAACACGGGCGAGCTTTTCACGAATACTGACAGACATCAAACTTTTAAGGCTTCTTCCCGGTCGCGCAGTCCCGCCACAACCATGCCCAAATCCTTCACCATCTGTACGTCTTCCTTCACGGGCCTGCCGCTCGTGGTCAAATAATTCCCGAGCATCGCCGCGCTCGCGCCCGCGTAAAACATCCAGCTTTGCAAATCGCGCAAATTGCTTTCGCGCCCGCCGCAAATGCGGATTTCTTTTTTCGGCAACCCCATGCGATAAATGCTAATCGTGCGCAAAATCTCCATCGGCGGAAGCGGCTTTTGATCAGCCTGTGGCGTGCCTTCGATAGGGTGCAAGAAATTCATCGGCACTGAATCTACGTCCAACTCGATCAGGGTCTCGAGCAAGTCGAGGCGATCCTGCCACTCCTCGCCCATGCCAAAAATCCCGCCCGAGCAAACACGAATGCCGGCCTTCTTGAGATTGCCTATGGTGGCGAGGCGCTCGTCGTAGGTGTGCGTCGAGCAAATCTTGTCGAAATGCCGTCGCGAGGTTTCCAAATTATGATTGAGCATTTGCTGCCCTGCGACTGCCAGTTTTTGCGCCTTGTCCGCATCCATGATACCGAGGGATCCGCCGCGCCGTATCGGAATGGTCTTTTCCATCTCTTGTAGCGTATCGGAGAAAAATTCCACGTCCTTGTCGCTAGGACCGCGCTTCGCGATCACGAAACCGAAACAGCTCGCGCCATTGTCGGCGGCTTCTTTGGCAGCTTTCAGGATTTCTTCTTTTTTGAGAACAGGGTATTTGTTGATACCGGTTTCGTAGCGCGTGGACTGGGCGCAGAACGTGCAATCTTCGGAGCAATTGCCGCTCTTGGCGTTCACGATGGAGCAAAACTTGATTTCGTTGCCGCAAAAATGCTGGCGCACGCG
>CAZOWS010000065.1:0-9406 GCA_964583365.1 uncultured Actinomycetota bacterium | reverse complement strand
GACCACGGGCTGCTCTACGGCGACGGCATCTTTGAGGGACTCCGCGTGTATTCCGGCAAAATATTTCGCGCGATGGAGCATTTGGATAGGTTGTTTGATTCGGCCAAGACTATTTTGTTGGACATGCCGATGTCGAAGGATCAATTCGCTAAGGCCATGTGTCACGCCGTGCGCGAGAATAAATTGCGCGATGGATACATTCGCCTTATCGTGACGCGCGGCGTTGGGAAACTCGGGATCAATCCGTTTCAGTGTCGCAACCCGCAAGTCATCATTATCGCCGACGTGATCGAGTTGTATCCGAAACGCTACTACGACAATGGTCTGGAAATCGTCACGGCTGCCACGCATCGCAATTACGCCGAGGCCGTCAATCCTCGGTTGAAGTCTTTGAATTATTTGAACAATATTTTGGCCAAGATCGACGCGATCAAGGCCGGAGTTCCCGAAGCGCTGATGCTCAACGTGCATGGTTTTGTCGCGGAATGCAGCGGCGACAATATCTTCATCGTGAAAGACGGGATTGTGTTCACGCCCTCCATCTATTCGGCCATATTGAAAGGTATCACGCGGGATGCGGTCATAGAAATTGCCGAGAAGGAAGGTATTCGCGTGAAGGAAATCGTCATGATGCGCCATGACATTTTTAATGCCGACGAAAGTTTCCTGACGGGCACGGCGGCCGAGATTTGTCCTGTGGTGAAATTGGACGGCAGGGTAATTGGCACGGGAAAACCGGGGCCGATGACAAAGCTTCTCTTGAGTCGCTTCAAGGAATTGATTGCGTCCGAAGGACTACATTGCTACGAACAAGGAAAATAATGTCATTGCGAGCGAATGTAATGAGCGAAGCAATCCCGACGAGATTGCCGCGTCGCTGCGCTCCTCGCAATGACAGTTGGGGGAATCATGCTCTGCGACATTTGTCAAAAAAATGAAGCGCTAGTCCATTACGCCGAGATTGTCGAGGGGCAGATGAAGAAAATGAATCTGTGCGAGTCCTGCGCGCTGGAAAAGGGAGTGGGCGTGCATGCGAATTTCTCCATCGGCGATTTGCTCTCGGGTCTGGCCGATACCCCCTCCAAGGCCAAGGACCCGTCCGAGTCAGAGAGCTGTCCCAAATGCAAGATGACGTATCGCGATTTCAAGAAAAAAGGGCGGCTGGGTTGTGCGGGATGCTACGAGGCTTTTCGCAAGGGTCTCGCACCGCTTTTAGAGGCGATACACAAGAGCATGCAGCATGTCGGAAAAATTCCGACCAAGGCGCAGAATCAAGTCGAAGCGATGTCGAAGCTACAGCGAATCCGCGAGGAGTTGGCGGTGGCGATACGCAAAGAGGATTTGAGAAGGCCGCGAGGCTTAGGGATGAGGTAAAGAGGTTGGAGGGTGGGGCGTAAAGGAATGGATTTATGAACATACAAATATTGCTCAACAAAACTAGCGAGTGGGTGGCGGCCAAGGGGCCTGAGGCGGAGATCGTTTTGACCAGCCGCGTGCGGCTCGCGCGCAATCTTTTTGAATTTCCTTTTCCGCATCAGGCCACATCCAAACAGCGCGAAGAAATTTTAAGCGTCGTCGGACGCGTGATAGAAAGCCTGCCCATTTTGCAAGGGTCGCTTTCGCTGCGGCTGGATAACATGGATGTGCTAGACAAGCAATTTCTTGTCGAGAGGCATTTGATCAGTCGCGAGCTGTCGCAGGGTTCGGAGCCGAAGGCCGTGATCATCAGCGACATGGAAATTTTCTCTATCATGATCAACGAAGAGGATCATCTGCGCATGCAGGCCGTGAAATCCGGCTTTCAGCTTCGCGAAGCGTACGCTCTCGTCGAGGAATTGGATGGCCAACTGGAGAAAAAACTCAACTTCGCTTTCAATCCGACGCTCGGTTATTTGACGACATGCCCGACGAACGTGGGAACCGGCATGCGCGCCTCGGTGATGCTCCATTTGCCCGCGCTTGTCTATTCCAAGCAAATCAATCAAGTGCTGCAGGCAATCATCAAGCTGGGGCTGGCTGTGCGCGGTCTGTACGGGGAGGGGACCGAGGCATCGGGTAATCTATTTCAGATTTCCAATCAGGTGACGCTGGGCAAAAAAGAGAGCGACATATTGGATAATCTCGAGCGTGTCATCAAACAAATTCTTGGGCATGAGCGCAACGCGCGAAAGTTGTTGGTAAAGAACAATCTAAATCAATTGCAGGATAAAATCGGGCGCGCGTACGGTATTCTCAAGAACGCGCACGTGATTTCTTCCAAAGAGGGCATAGATCTGCTCTCAACCATGCGCATGGGAGTGGATTTGGGGTTGTTGGGTGGCATAAATCGCCAGAGCATCAATGAAATGATACTTTTGACGCAGCCGGCTCACTTGCAATTGGCCACCGCGCGGTCGCTGGATTCCGCAGAACGCGACATCGCGAGGGCGGAATTGATTCGCTCAAGAATGCGGAAGGCGGATACGACTCAGAAGGAGAAAGATTAGGCTCCAAGAAATTCTGATACAATACGGGATTATCATCAACGCAACCAGGAGACCAACATGTTTGATCGTTTTACAAACCGGGCCCGGCAAGTTATAATTTTGGCACGCAAGGAAGCGGATCGCTTTAATCATAATTACATCGGCACCGAGCATCTCCTGTTGGGTATCATCAAGTTGGGGCAGGGCGTCGCCGTGAATGTGCTGCGCAAGATGGGGTTGGATTTTGAGACCATTCGACTGGAAGTCGAGAAGGCCGTAGGTAGCGGGCCGGAGATGAAGACGATAGGCGATATCCCGCTGACGTCCCGGGCCAAGAAGGTCATCGAACTGGCCGTCGAAGAAGCAAAGAATTTGAATCATAGCTACATTGGCACCGAGCATTTGCTGCTGGGCTTGCTGCGCGAGGGGGAAGGCGTTGCTGCGAGAATCTTAAAGAACCTAGACATAGACGTGGAGCAGGCGCGCGCGGAGATCCTAAACGAGTTGGAATCAGGTCTCACGCCGTCCATGAAAGATATGCCAGAAAAAAAAGACACCGAAACACCGGCGTTGAAAGCTTTCGGGCGTGATCTGACCGAAATGGCCCGCGAGGGTCGTTTGGATCCCGTCATCGGCCGTCGCGAGGAAATAGAGCGCGTGATTCAGGTTTTGTGCCGTCGCTCGAAGAATAACCCTGTCCTGATCGGAGAGGCCGGCGTGGGCAAAACCGCTATTGCGGAAGGCCTGGCCCAGGAAATCGAAAGCGGCAACGTGCCCGAGATTTTGCGCGGCAAACGATTAATCACTCTCGACCTGGCCCTCATGGTTGCGGGAACAAAATACCGCGGTCAATTCGAGGAGCGCATCAAGGCCGTGATGGACGAAATCCGAAAATCCAAAAATGTCATCCTGTTCATCGATGAATTGCACACGATAGTCGGCGCGGGCGCGGCCGAGGGCGCTATCGATGCGTCCAATATATTGAAGCCGGCCCTCTCGCGCGGAGAGCTGCAGTGCATCGGTGCGACCACGATGAACGAATATCGCAAATACATCGAAAAAGATTCGGCGTTGGAACGCAGATTCCAAACCATCATGGTGGACGCGCCCAGTATCGACGAAACCATTGAGATCTTGAAAGGTCTGCGCGATAAATACGAGGCGCATCATCACGTCAAAATTACCGACGGCGCCATCGAGGCGGCATCCAAGCTGTCGGATCGCTATATCACCGGACGGTTTTTGCCCGACAAGGCGATAGATCTCATGGACGAAGCAGGAGCCCGCGCGCGCATCAACGCGATGACGCGTCCGCCCGACGTGAAGGATTTGGAGCGCGAAATTGAAAAATCCAAGCGCGAAAAAGAAGAAGCCATCAGCTCCCAGGAATACGAAAAAGCCGCCGCGATGCGCGACAAAGAGCGCGAGACGCGGAAGAAGCTAGAAACCGTAGTGGCCGGCTGGAAAAACAAGCGCCATGAAGAAGAAATAAAAGTGGATGAAGAAGCTATCGCGGCCATTGTTGCTAAATGGACGGGCGTGCCAATCTCCAACCTCGAGGAAGGCGAAACGGAAAAACTGCTGCGCATGGAAGAACAATTGCATAAACGTATCATCGGGCAAGATGAGGCCGTAACAGCCATCTCCAAGGCTTTGCGTCGTTCGCGAGCGGACTTGAAAGATCCCAAACGGCCTATCGGCTCGTTTATTTTCCTGGGCCCGACGGGTGTCGGCAAAACGCTGGTTGCCAAGGCGCTTGCGGAGTTCATGTTTGGCAACGAAGACGCGATGATTCAGCTGGATATGTCCGAATACATGGAAAAATTTGCTGCGTCGCGCCTGACGGGTTCGCCCCCGGGCTACGTGGGATACGAAGAGGGCGGTCAGCTTACCGAGCAAGTTCGCCGCAAGCCTTATTGCGTCGTGCTTTTAGACGAGGTCGACAAGGCCCATCCGGACGTGATGAACATCATGTTGCAGGTGATGGAGGATGGAAAACTCACCGACAGTCTTGGTCGCAAGGTGGATTTTCGCAACGCCATTATTATCATGACGTCCAACGCGGGCGCAGAGGTGTTAAAAAAACAGTCCTCGCTGGGTTTTGGCAACGCCGACGAGGCCAAATCGTTCGAGGCGCTGAAGGAAAAAATTCTTGTCGAGGCAAGAAAGGCATTCAAGCCGGAATTTCTTAATCGCATAGACGAGATCACCGTGTTCAAGCCACTCGGCCGTGACGAATTGCTGCAGATCATTGACCTAGAAGTCAACAAGGTGGAGAAGCGCTTGGAAAAACAGGGCATCAAGCTCGCTCTAGATAAAAAGAGCCGCGAGTATTTGATGGAGAAAGGGTACGATCCGAAATATGGCGCCCGGCCGCTGCGCAGAGCCATTCAGCGCTACGTGGAGGACCCGTTGGCCGAGTTCATGCTCAAGACCAAGAAGAAAGATAAAGAAAAACTTACGATCAAGTCTACGTTCGAGAAGGATGGCATCGTCTTTAAATAGCATGGAGCCAAATGTTTTCTTCCAAAGTCTCGAAATCCTGTATTTTGTCGCTACTGATATTGCTTGCTTTGGCGTCTGCGATTCGTCTGAGGGTACCCGGGCACCTGCTTAAGTGGGGACTCGAGTCCTATCTAGGGGAACTTTGTCACGGCCGTGTAACGATTAGGGAGCTGCGCGGGGGCTTCTTCTCGGGAATCACCATCAAGGACACGCGGCTGTATCTCAAGGCAAAGGCCGAGCCAGTTCTCTCCATAGATGAAATTACGACGGATTTTCGCGTGGTGGGTAAAATTCCCAGTACTAAGAATTGCGTGATTATGCGTCCGCGCATTTATTTGGAGGAATGCGTGGCGTGTTTGGATCAGTTTTCTCTCCCCATGGAAAACCGCTTGTTATTCCTGCCTGGCGGCGATTTCTGGCGCGGTGCAAACTTTTCGATATTCGGTTGCCAAATATTCCAATCCTACAACAGGCAGGACAACGTGTTGTTGCAGGATATTGTCGGTTCCGTGCGTCCGATAAAAAATCAGATGCTGGAAGTATATTTGGGAACCCCGAAAACCTCTCCCAGCTCTAGTAAGCTAACCGTGTACGGTTCCGTTCATACTGCCCGCGGGTCCAGCAATTTGGATATTGATTTAAATCTTAGCCGGCTGGAAGGCCTGAATCTGTTTTTGCGCAGCGTGCATGTGCTGGATGGCTCGGCTCACGTGCAGGCCACTCTACGCGGGTCCCTACTAGAGACGTTTGGAGTGCAGTTTCAGAATGTGCGATTGTTGTTTTCCCGCGACAGGCGCGTGCTTAGCCATTTGAGCGGGAAGCTATCTTCCAATTCCCAGTTCGTGACGTTGAAGGATTGCAAGGGCGATGGCGAAGGTTTGCATTTTGAAATTCAGGGGGATGCCAAGAGTCTTGTGTTCACCGACGGCAGGATTGACATCCATCATGCCCTTATACAGTCTCGTCTTTTTGCCCAGAGCCTTAGCGCCGAACCCATTGCCTTGGATTTGGAAACCTCTATCACGATATTCTATCGCAACGCGCAAAACATCACCCATTTGCAATGGGGCAAGGAGCTTTTGGACTCGCTTTCTCTCTTGGAGGGAAAAATGCGCGTGAACGACGAGGTGGAGGTGGAATTCACGGGCAAATACTCACCCGGCGAGCCTATACTTTTAGACTATCGCATACTCTCGCTGGATTTTGGGAAAATCAGAAAATCGTGGTTTGGCGACAAATTTGGAAGCTTGTTCGGAGACATGAAAATATTGGGCGAGGGGCGGGCTCTGTGCGAATGGAAAGAGGTTACCCTGAGTGGGGATTTGGATTGCAACGAAAGCAAGATGGCGTATCGCTGCGTATGGGGAAATCGTCAGTTGCAAATCAAAGAATTACACGTGGACGAAGCCACGACGCTTTCGGGGATTTTGGATTTGGTTCATCGGGAAAAAAGCGCACTGAATTTGCGGTTTCAGGATGAGAGTATCACACGAAGCGTGCATGCGATGGGATTCGAGAAGCCCCCTTCGCTGACCGGAAAATTTACGGGACAGGTTGATATTTTGGGTGACTTGCTTGACCCCCGCATTCAAGGCACCTTGGATATACGCCATGGCACGATCAAGGGGATTCCTTTCAGTCAGGGGCAAATTCAACTGGCTGGAAAATTCCCCAGGATTCAATTGGATCGCTCGGTGATTTTTTTGCAAAAGAACATGCCAGTCATGTTGAGTGGGTTCGTGGACCTTTCGGCAAAAGACATGTTTAAGACCGTTACCTCGGAGTCCAAGTCAACCGCGGATAGCGGCCGCGTGAGTTGATGGGAGAAATACTCAAAGGACTCGGTAGAGACTGCTTGTTTTGGGTGATACGCTTGGGGGCTATGACGCGTCTGTTTTATCAGACGTTGATGTATTCCATCGTTTCGCCGCCGCGTCGGCCGCAGATTTATAAACAGATGTTTGAAATAGGCGTGCGCTCGCTGCCCGTGGTGCTTATCACCGGTGCGTTTACGGGCATGGTGCTAGCTGTGCAGACCTACTATCAATTTCATAAGATCACAATGGAGACCGCGGTCGGTGTCATCGTGGGTCTTTCGATGACCAATGAACTAGGCCCCGTATTGACGGCTATCATGGTGGCTGGTCGCGTGGGGGCTTCGATGGCCGCTGAATTGGGAACGATGAAGGTTACCGAGCAAATCGATGCGTTGAGCACGTTGGCCGTGGATCCCGTGCGCTATTTGATCGTGCCGCGTTTTATCGCGTGCGTGGCGCTGGTTCCCCTGCTCACGGTGTTTTCTATTTTTGTGGGCATAGCGGGTGGCTATGTTGTTGGTGTGAAGATGAAAGGAATCAACAGCACTTTTTTTATTAAGAACATGTTTGATTTTTTGCAGGTGAATGATTTGGTAAACGGTCTTGTAAAATCCGTGGTGTTCGCGATGATCATCGCTATCGTGAGCTGCTTTGAGGGATTCAACGCCGACGGGGGCGCGGAGGGGGTAGGCAAAGCGACGACGCAGGCTGTGGTGGCCTCGGCGATAATTATTCTTATTAGCGATTTTTTTATGTCCATTATACTTTTTTGAGCGGCATGTTAGAGATACGCGGACTATCCAAAGCTTTCAACGGCGTGCCCGTATTGCGCGATGTTCATTTGACCGTGAATCGTGGAGAGACAGTTGTCATTATCGGGCAAAGCGGTTGCGGTAAATCCGTTTTGCTCAAGCACGTGATTGGCATGTTGCGGCCCGATGCGGGCAGCGTGATCGTGGAGGGCGTGGACGTAACCACTGCCTCGAAAGAGCAATTGCAGGATGTTCGAAAAAAGTTTGGCATGTTGTTTCAAGGCGCCGCACTTTTTGATTCGATGACAGTTCTGGAAAATGTTGGTTTTGGCCTTTACGAGCACAGCACGCTTTCCGACGATGACATTCGTCGGCGCGTGACAGAGAATCTTGCGCTGGTGGGTTTGGAGGGGATAGAGGATAAAAAGCCCGCGGAGCTTTCGGGCGGTATGCGCAAGCGTGTTGGTTTGGCGCGGGCCATATCCATGGGGCCACAGATCATACTCTACGATGAACCGACGACAGGTCTGGACCCAATCATGGGTGATGTCATCAACGACTTGATATTAAAAATGAGGGATCATTTGGCGGTCACGTCGCTGGCCGTGACACACGACATGAAGAGCGCCTATAAAATCGGTGATCGTATCGCGATGCTCTACGAGGGACATATTATTGAGGTTGGAACGCCCGAACAGATTCGTAATTCTTCTAACCCCGTGGTGCAGCAATTTATCACGGGGAGTTCGCAAGGGCCGATCAAAGTCCACGACGAGTGAACTAAAGAATAAGGAGATATTGTGAAAGAAAAAAGTCTCGAACTGACGGTTGGCGTGTTTGTGTTGGTCGGCTTGCTGATTGCGGCCGTGATGGTGATACGGTTTGGCAGTTATGAATACAAGCACGAGAGCTATCCGCTTACGGCTGTTTTTGTCTACACCAACGGGGTTGTGGTGGGCGCGCCGGTGAGGCTAGCGGGCGTCGAGGTCGGCCGAGTCGAGAGTTTGCTGTTCCGCAATAGTGGCGACTTCGGCGTGGACGTGAACATGCAGATTCGCAAAGGTGTCGCGATACGCAACGACGCCAGGCCCGTGATCAATTCTCTGGGCATCATGGGAGAAAAATACGTTGAGTTCCTACCGGTCAGCAACACGGCTCCCATAATGAAACCCGGCGAGTCGCTTGCGGGCGAGACACCAGTCGCCCTTTCCGATCTCATGGAGCAAGGCAAGAAGGTTGCAACGCAGGTGCAAAACATGATTTCCGGCTGGTCGGACAAAGAGACACAGGAAAATGTCAAGAAAACAGTGGCCAACTTGAGGGAGATTTCTGGATCTCCGAACAAGGAAAACGCGAGCGCGGCGATAGCCAGCTTTAAGGAGTTCAGCGATGCATCCAAAAAGGTCGCGAGCCGTTTGGAAGATATTCTGGAGAAAAACGACGAGAGCTTGAAGGTGATGGGTCCCAAAATCGTCAAACTACTGGATTCTTTGAACAATCTTATGGCAAACGTGGAGGCCGGTCAGGGGACTATCGGCAAACTCGTGAAGGATGAAAGCATAGCCAAGGACATCAAGGATTTTGTCCAGGACATTAAGGCGAATCCGTGGAAATTATTCTTCAAGACGGAAGAGAAAAAGAAGCCCGGAGAGCCCAAGAAGGGCGGATTTTTATTTTTTTAATTCGGCATAGGGGGATCATGACGTGACATTGGGAATTATTAGGACTATTTTTTTACTGCTCTGCGCGCTGGTGGGTTGCCAGATACCACCGCTGGTTGGCTATGCTGCTTACACCACGGTGGGCATGATTTTGGGTGCCATAGGCGGTTGCCTGGTTATTATTGTAGACATGGCTTTCAAAAAGT
>CAZOWS010000064.1:0-3590 GCA_964583365.1 uncultured Actinomycetota bacterium | reverse complement strand
GCGCGTGCCGAAAGAGAATTCCTGCATTTGCTCGATGGCTACGACGAGACAACAGACAAGGCCGATCAAGATGAACCCCGCGTTTGGGCATTGGAGCAGCTTCCTTCGATTAGGAATCCCACACCAGAAATGAAGCAGCGCGTGATTCAAATCATGAAGGATAAGGACATCTATATCGGTGTTCGCAGCTTTGCTGCTGGGACTTTTGCTGCTCTGAATATTCACGATGCCGAGGCGCTTGCTGAATTGAAGCGATTGGCATTGGCGACAGATGTTCATTTGCGGACTCAAGCAGAAATCATCGAAGCCCTGTCACGGCTGGGAATTTCTGATAGCGAAAAGTTTGGATACCAACAGCATTTGTACCTGTCATGGGTTACGCCCGGGCCTGTCAATCAAAATGAAGACGTAGCTGTCTTGAAAGCCCTGATGGCGCTGGGATTGCCCGTGGGACATGATGCGATCTTTGTTGATCGTGTGCGCAATGTTTTAAACTCAATACCCATGACCGATGACCCCTCTGTGCCGCTTCAGGCCATTGCTACCTTTGGCCTTCATGAACTCAAACAGGACATTCATCGCTTCCTATTTACGCCATGGTGTGGCGCGGCGATTACGGCGCTGAAAAAGATGGCTTTGGATGAGACAGCAAAGGCGAATCTTCGCGTAGCGATTGAAACGCAAATAGAACAGCTGACCAAAGATAATGTCATTCTGGACATCGATGCTATCACCGGGGGCATACAAGCGCTCACGGAATTGGGCCTGAACACTTCGCCCGAATTCCGGCGCATTCTGGAAAAATTGGCCGCTCTTCCCCCGGGAGCAATATCTTGCGCCGCGATTGCCGGACTCGCGCATCTAGGCTCCATCGAAAAGGCTTCCATAGAAAATGTTCTTGAAGCCATGAAGTCAGATGATGAGAAAACGATCGCTATGGCTCTCGATGCCCTGGCAGTTATTGGGCCTCGTTATGGCGCATGGATATCAGCGCGTTCAGCTACGCTCACGCCCGCCACACAGGATAGCCCTACGATAGAAAATGAGCTAAAGCCGCTTTACCCAGAGAGAGACCGCTTGAAAGCCCTGGTGGGAAAAGAGACAGTCATGACGCAAGCAAAAGCGCAACTCGCTGCCGCAGAGGCCCAATTGCTGGGGCTGCGCCAGCAGAATATGTCTGCGCGCGAGCAAATGCTGGAAATTCTCATCAAGGCATTGCGCGATCCCGATCAGAGCGTGCAGGAAACTGCGATGGAAGAAGTCATCGCGGCGGGGTTTTTCTCCCCAGAAATACAAGCTTCCATTTTATATAAGCTTTTGGATATAGATGAAAGCGTGCGTCGCAAGGCCCAGGCCTGGGCAAGGCGATTGCCCTGGAGTAGCAAGGAAATACGCAGGGGGCTGGAAGAAAAGTTCGATAAGCTATATCGCTTCGCGGACGCCACGGAAAAGATTTTTGACGTCTCGAGTGCAGCCATGATTCCATCCCAATCCTTAACAGTCAAATTCAACAAAGGCGGCAAGGAATTCATTGCCGCGGTTCCGGACAACGAAGTGTTGATCTGGTCCATGGCCGATTCCTATCTTGCCTTGCTGAGAGATCCTGAGAAGGACAGAGCGATGTTCAAAACCCTCTTCACAGCTGTTCTGGGCAAAGAAGATCGCCCGGCCTCGTTTAAAATAGCCGCGATTCTTGGCCTGATGCAACTTGGTGTGCCCAGGGAAGATACTATGAAAGAGGTCGCAGCATGCTTGGAAGATTCAGATGAAGAGCTTGCAAAGATTGCCCTGATGGCGGCCAATCCCAAGGCATTGGAACAAATCATAGATAGTAGCTCAGATCCTGCCTTCGTGATCGCCAAGGCGAAAGTCCTGATCGCCCGGGGGCCCACGGGTAAGGGATTGCAAGAATTGCTTTTGGAGATTTTGCGCCAATCTAGCGGCTTGGTATTTCCAAAGATTCTGACTTTGCTCGTGGAGGACTCCGGCTCTCTGGACGATCAGGTCAAAGCAGCGTTGTTCGAAGAATTGGATAAAAAGTTTCAGGATCCTCTGGCCCAGCAGGCCTGTTTCGAAGCCTGTCTGACGATGAATCAAATGGCGCCCAATATGGCTCAGAAAATCGCCATAGGCATTCTGGATTTGCCATCACCCATTCAGGAGTTGGCGCTTAAATATGACTGGACTAAGGAATTCAATTCGGCGCTAAAAAGTCAAAGACCAGCCATCAAAGCGTCATTGAAACATGCGGCGAAAGATGGCGGTGCAAAGGACCTTCTGGCGCTAGAGGCCTTGGTTAATTGGGGACTGATCAGCTTGGATGACATCACGGACAAAAAAATTATAGAAATGCTCGAGACCTATCTGACAAGTCCAAGGCTGCGATACGTGGCCCTTGCCATTCGCGTGCTGGCAAAGTTGGGATATAAAAAAGAAGCCCTGATACAAAAACTCTCCTGGGGGCTTGAACATTCGGACCCGGAAATTCGACGCGCTGCCATTCAGGCCACTGCGATATTGGAACGTGCTCTGTCGTCTGCGACCCAAGACCAAAGCGAGCAAAAGCGTGTGGATGATGCCTTGACAGAAGGCCTGGACATGCCAGTGATTTCCGACGAGACACGTGTGAAAATATTGCAGGCCATAGCCCGCAACAAAATCAAGCGCCCTGGTTTGACAGAAAAATTGAAGAGACTGATCACGCGCGGAGGCAACATGGCCTTTTATCAAGCGGTGCTTGAGGCCTATTTGGCCAGCGGCGGTGACGCCGAGGACTTAAAGCAGGAGTTCTTGCCACAGGAGATGAAGGATTTTCCTGAACAGACAATGTATGTCCTAACGCATTTGGATCTTACGCCCGAAGAAAGAGCGGCTGTTATAGCCAAATGCGAGGTGTGGATCAAAGACGGCTCTGTCTTCCTTAACGTAAATGGGGCACAGGGCATCCTGTGGCTGAATCTTTCTTTAAAAGAGTCCATCGAGAAAATCACACCTTTGCTGGCAGGTGGACCTTATCCCTTGCGCGCCTTGATGGAGGCGGGTATACGAGACGCAACAATGAAATCCACATTGGAAGATTCGAACGCTATCGTTAGTTATGCAACAGATGAAACATGGGACTTGCTGAGTTTGGACGACGTAGAAATTCTAAACAAATTGACGAATGCTATGGCATCCTCGACCGCTAAAGACAAAAGCATTATTGCAACGGAGATTGCAGCGCTGCAAGGCAAGCCTTATATGGAAGGCAAGACCATCAATGAAATATACGGTGAATTTTTAGAAAAGGCAGAACGGGCCTTACCTTCTGTGGAAAATCTTCTTGCGGGGACAAAGGATTCATCGGACACAATACGCAATGGCTCATTATCCCTTCTGGCCTCCAGACCCCTCGGAGATTTCCAACGCACGCTGATCAAGAGATTGCCCATCGATCTATTCTCTGTAGATGTGGCATTGCGCGCGACGGCATTGAAGGCTTTGCGTGAGCTAGGTAAGCAATGGCCATTGCCGTTAGATCAATATGCGCTCTTGGCCCTTCTCGATCCCAAGGGCAGCGGTGAACGACTAATGCACCCCGAGCTGTACTC
>CAZOWS010000063.1:0-2835 GCA_964583365.1 uncultured Actinomycetota bacterium | reverse complement strand
GGCAGGACGACATCTTTGCGCGTCTCGGCGGATTGTACAAACGCCTGCACGCATACATCTGGGCGCTACGGATGACACGCATTTTTAAATTCTGGAAAACTCCATCGTCTGTGCGCATGATGCCGACCGACAGGAGAGAGTTGAAAGGTCTTCTGCGCCGATACATGGAAACCGATGAGTCCCGGCAAAAGCCCGAGGAAGAACAACAATGGGCACAGGCAGTTTCAAAAATTGCTGAAAAATATCCGATGACCTTTGCCAAGGAAATGGAAGAACTCCTCGAGCAAGTGGTGAAGGAACAATTGCAGGAATGGACGCAGCCGGAAGGTGAAATAGGAAAAATGTTAGGTGGCGATGCCACGCGTTCCGAATCCTATAGAACCTTGCTGTGGGATGCCTTTAAAGCGCAGCAGGCTTCTTTGCGTCGGCGAAGGTTTATGGACAGAGTTGTCTTTGCAGTATTCTCTGCGGGTGTTCTCCTTAGTCCCATGATGGCTTTTGCAAAAGAAATGGGTGCCAAAGAGCCAGTTCCCTCCAAGCCCTTGGATGCGCAAGTGAAGACAGGATTGCAGAAACTTATGGGCAGCGGTGTTGGGCCCGTGGCTCCCGCGATAACTCCGACGGCTACATCCACGGCGCCGTCTCTCGCCACAACCACCACTACAGCAACAGCGCAAGCGGCAGATGCTAAACCTTCCTCCATGTTCCTAGAAGACAGCAGGGGTTGCAGCATGCTCACTCAAAGAGTAGATGCGATACAGGAGCTAGTAGGTAAGAGTCCTGAGCGGGCGCAAAAAGAGTTGCAGCTGCTCGAAGCGGATGCCAAGGTTTGGACCAAGCTGGTGTCGGCCCACAGCGTCAAAATGTCCGCCAAAGAACGTGAGCAACTCGCTAGGATGAAACAGAACCTGACGGACAAAATAAAATCTACCAAAGAGGCCCTGTCCAAGATCGTCGTGAGCCCTGTGGAGGCCGCGCTGCAGCAAAAGCGTCTTGAGCTGGCCGAAATGCAAAACAAATACGAACAAGCCTTGGCAACACCGCCCCCTGCTAAGCAGGCCAAGGTAGCTCCGGCTCCGGCACCCCCTACTTTAGGTGCGATCGATGCGCTGAAAGCAGAAGTAGCCAAAGATGAAGAGGCAATGCGCGGATTGCACGCAAAACGTGTGGAGGAAATAAAGTTGGGTATCAAAGATCCCCAGGAAGAAATGAAGGCCCGCGCAGCCCAAAAGAAGACCGTGTTCAAGAGCATGGATGAACTTTTGACGACCATGCAAGAGCACAACAAGAAGGAATTGATCAGCGATCAAAAGATGCAGCTCCATGCTATTAATGCGCAGTTGGCAATGTCCGAGACACGCCCTGCGGAGCAACTGTTCTGGTCCTTTGGTATCAATAGCCCTGCGGATTTTGGTATCAACGTGCTGACCATGTCCGATGAGAACGAGGAATTGAAAGACGAATTAGCTAAAACACAGCAATTCATCAAGGACTCGGAAGAAATAGTCTTGGCCAATGCTCGGCAAGATACGCTGATGCGTGCGGTTCTCCTGCACAAAAAAATATCCCAAGAACAAAAGGCTGCCCTGGAGTTGTACAACAGCACTTTTGTCGAATTTAAAAAGTCGGAAAAGCAATTCAACGAAGGCACACGCGACTTTTTGCATGTGCAAAGCCGAGGGCTTGAATTGCAGAAGGCTTACGCTGTGTGGGACAAGGCCTTTAAGAAATCAGCGCATGCGCTCAATATTATTCGCCAGACCATAGGCTTGGAGACTGGGACGAACATTTCTTTGGAAGGGCTTGAATTTGGTGAAGGGGAAATGGTGCAAGGTTATCAACAGGCTGCAGCGCATTACAACGCCGATGCGCAGGTTCTGGTCCAAGTGTTGAAAGTTAAAGACAAGGTGTTGGAATCCGTGCTTGCAAAGTATTCCGCGCTGGCGTTTACGCAGGCCACGATTTCCTTCTCTTTTCTCCAAGGTGGATTGCCTGGCATAGGGTTGCAACGCCGTTCGCAAGTCGGCAAGTTGGATTCCGAAATCATGGACATGCAAACGGAAACGCAGATAAGAAAACTCGTGCAGGTAGAACAAGATTTGTATCATCATCTTTCCCAGTTGATGGGATTGTATTTTAATGCGAGCGAGGCCATAGCCAAGATGGATACAGAGATCAAAGCCCTCGACGCAGAAATTAAGTTTTTGGAACAAGCGCGCAAAACAGCGGGTTGGGTGGCTGCAAGCGAACTCGCGGATGCGCGCATGAAAAGGCAAAGCCTCGTATCGCAAAAAGCTGCAGCGAACGTGATGCGAGGTGAGGCAAAAGATCTACTTGGAAAGCACAGGATTTCTATTTCCGATGATACCAAGCCGTCCGATGCGGTATTGCATGACGTAGCCTTCAAGGCCTCGCTTGTCGCGTTGGAAAAATCCGTCCAACGCGCCACGGCGCATCGTTATCGCGAAATACTGGTCAAAGAACTCAAAGGTGACAAGAAGAGCAAGGAGGAATTGCTCCAACACTTTGACGGCAAAGGCTCCATGCCCGTCATCCAAGATCGGAAGATGTCGGATCGCTATCAAGAGGTGCAAAAGAAATTCACCGAGGCCATCGAGAAGGGTAAAAATTTGTTTAGCCAATGGCGCAGCGCGAAACCCGCCATAGAGGAGCCGGTGCAGTGGTCGTTGGAAGCTCTCATCGGTTATGCGGTGAATCCCTTGCACAACGCAGAGCTCGCCGCATTGGCCAAACAAGTCGAGATAGCGAACAAAGATGTTCACAACGTGGAACAATGGCGAGAAATATTGCTCAAAGATGGCGAAGAAGTGCCTG
>CAZOWS010000062.1:0-13638 GCA_964583365.1 uncultured Actinomycetota bacterium | reverse complement strand
GACAACGGATTGGACGCGCAGAACACGAGTTCGGCTCCACCCGCAACCAACGTGCGACCTAAATTAGCTGTCTCGGCCGTGATGTGCAAACATGCCGACATGCGCAACCCCGCGAGCGGCTTTTCCTTTTCGAAACGCTTGCGCACTTCCTGCAAAACAGGCATGTCTCTGTCGGCCCACAATATGCGCTTGGTGCCCTGCGCCGCGAGCGCAAGGTCCTTCACGTCATAGGATTGATTCGTTTGAATCTTTGCTGTCGTTTTCTTTTTGGGTTCTCTCAATGTCACTGGCATGTGCTTTCCTTTATACTAAGACAGTTTCATTTTTTTTTACCAAACCGGCTTCTGATCGCAGAAGATCGGCCTTGTCCGTGCGCTCCCACGTGAATTTCGCTTCGGTTCTTCCGAAATGGCCGTAGCGCGCGGTGTCCTTGTAAATGGGCCTTTTCAGATCCAGCGATTCGATGATACCACGCGGGGTAAGACGGAAGTTCTTGCGAATCAATTCCACGATTCTGTCGTCGGAAATACGCCCAGTGCCCTCGGTGTTGACATTGATAGAGAGCGGCTCGGCAACGCCGATCGCGTAGGACAATTGCACTTCGCAACGATCGGCTATGCCGGAGGCCACGATGTTCTTGGCCACGTAGCGGGCCATGTACGATGCGCTGCGATCCACTTTGGACGGATCCTTGCCCGAGAACGCCCCGCCGCCATGGCGGCCCATGCCACCGTAGGTGTCCACGATAATTTTGCGGCCTGTCAATCCGGTGTCGCCATGGGGACCCCCAACAACGAAACGGCCTGTAGGATTGATGTGATAAATGGTTTGATCGTCGAGCAACTTGGCCGGAATCACGGACTTGGCCATCGCGATCATGTCCTTGCGAATTTGTTCATGCGACACCTCGGGGCTGTGCTGCGTAGAAATAACCACGGTGTGCACGCGCACGGGTGTATTTTCTTCGTATTCGATGGTAATCTGGCTCTTGGCATCCGGCCTCAGGTAGGTCAAGAGGCCCTTTTCCCTGATTTCGGACAAGCGATTCAAAAGATCGCGGGACAACATGAGCGGCATAGGCATCAGCTCGGGTGTCTCGTTGCAAGCGTATCCAAACATCATGCCCTGATCGCCGGCGCCCTGCTCCTTGTTCAAACCCTGGCCCTCGGTTACACCTTGGGAAATATCCGGGGATTGCTTGTTGAGGCTGACCATAACGGCACATGTCGCTGCATCGAAGCCCATGGCGGAATTCGTATAGCCAATTTCTTTAACCGTTTGTCGTGCAATATCTTGGGCATTAAATTGGGCGGTTGTAGTGATTTCGCCAGCCACGAGAATCAAACCCGTGCACACCAAGCATTCGCACGCTACTCTGGCGTTGGGATCCTGCGCCAATATTGCGTCCAAGATAGAGTCGGATATTTGATCCGCGATCTTATCCGGATGACCCATGGATACTGACTCCGAGGTAAACAGTCTTCGCTTTGCCATGAAACTCCTCCTATTGAACTCTGTCACAAAATGCAGAAAGACAAAAAACAACTACAACGCAAAATGCTAAAAACAAAAACAACCGCTAAAAAACATGGGGCAGAATTATAAAACTATTCCGCCTTCATGTCCACCAGTTCTGGAGCCGCCTTTTGTAGCAATTTATGAGCCAGTTTTTTTATTTCTTCAGGCTCGCGCATGGTCATGATACTGGCCACCAGCTCCTGCGTCTCCTTTAGTGTGACGGAACGGATCACTTTTTTGATTTCTGGAACCATCCCCGCGCTAGTGGACAGCTCGTCCAATCCGAGCCCCAGAAGGATGAGTACCGCAGCCAAATCGCCGGCCATTTCCCCGCACATGCCAACCCATATTCCTTCTTTATGTCCGGCATCCACGACTTGTTTGACGAAACGCAATATGCCAGGATGCATCGGTTGGTACAAGTACGCGACCTTTTCGTTCACGCGATCTATCGCGAGCGAATATTGAATCAAATCGTTGGTGCCAATACTAAAAAAATCTACCTCCTTCGCCAGAATGTCTGCCGTGATCGCAGCGGACGGAATCTCAATCATGGCACCCACTTCAATATTTTCGTCGAACGGAATTTTTTCCTCACGCAAATCATTCATGACCTCGGCCAGCATTTCATTGGCCTGTAATACTTCTCCCACGCCCGAAATCATCGGATACATGAGCTTCATGTTCTTGCGCACGCTGGCTCGAAGTATAGCGCGCAATTGGACTTTAAACACGTCCGGGTTGGCCAGGCAAAAGCGTATCGCCCGCCAGCCGAGAAAGGGATTCATCTCTTTGGGCACCTGAAGATGGCTCAAGAACTTGTCGCCGCCCAGGTCCATCGTTCGCACGATCACGGAATGCGGCGCGATTTTGTCGGCCACCATTTTGTAAGCCTGGTACTGCTCTTCCTCGGTGGGTAAGTCATTGCGATTCATGTAAAAAAATTCGGAGCGGTACAACCCTATCCCCTCAGCTCCGTGCGCGATGACGGAGGTCACTTCCTCGGGAATTTCTATGTTCGCAGCTAGCGTGATGCGGTGGCCATCTTTTGTCTGCGCCGGTAAATCTCTGAGGCCCACGAGTTTTTCTTCAAAAATTTCTAGTTTGGTCTGTTCTTCGGCGTAGCGTTTGGTCGTCGCCTTCGAGGGATGGACGATCAGAATGCCGCGATGGCCGTCGACAATGATTGAAGAATCGGGCGCAATGCGTCTGCTCACGTCATGCAAGCCGACAATGGCCGGGATGCCCAGCGCTCTTGCCATAATAGCCGTGTGCGACGTCTTGCCACCTATGTCGGTGACAAACCCGATCACCTTCTCCTTGTGCATGAGGGCCGTGTCGGAAGGGGCAAGGTCATAGGCCACGACAATCACCTCTTCGGTCAAGTCGGCCAGATCTTGTTTTTTCTTTCCCACGAGATTGTGCAACACGCGCCGCGCCACGTCGCGAATATCGCTGGACCGCTCCTTCAAGTATTCGTCTTCCATCTTGGAAAATGTTTGGGCGTACTTTTGAGTAACAGAAGAGAATATGTACTCGACGTTGACCTTTTCCTTTTGCAGCCTCTTGGTAACCTCGTCGATGAGCGCGCGATCCTCCAGCACGAGAAGATGGGCGTTTAATATCTCGCCGTGCTCGGCCCCAAGGCTCTTGGAAATCTTTTTCTGAATCTCCAGAATTTCCTTGCGCGTGGCTATCAGCGCTGCTTCGAAACGACCAATCTCACGCGCGATGTCACCCTTGTTGACTTTGTGACGCGCGAAAACATCTTCTTCGCTGTCGAAGAGAAACACCTTGCCAATGGCCACACCGGGCGAGACCGGTATGCCTGTGTATTCTTTTTCTGCAAGCTTGGCAACCATACGTGTCATAGATCCTTTTACGGCTTCTGCGCTGGGGGACAGGACCAAAACAGTCCTGCAAATCTCCTCCCAGCTCCGCTTTTACAGCTTCTGCGCTGGGGGACACGACCAAAACAGTCGTGCAAATCTCCTCCCAGCTCCGCTTTTACAGCTTCTGCGCTGGGGGACACGACCAAAACAGTCGTGTCCCTGCTCTCTATAGCTGTTAGTCCTCTCCGAATTTACTTTTCAACAATTTTTCGAATTCCGCGATAGCGTCTTTGGCGTCCGGGCCCACGGCCGTGATTTTCAATTTGCTGCCCTTACCGGCCGCCAGCATCATGACACCCATGATGCTCTTGCCATTGACCTCTTCGTCGCCCTTGGCAACAAAGATCTCCGCCGTGAAACGGTTGGCAAGCTTAACGAACATTGCTGCCGGGCGGGCGTGCATACCCAGCTCATTCATAATCTCCATCTCTTTTTCGGCCTTTTGGCCATTGTTTTCGGATTTTGCCATAGGGTGAAGACTCTTAGAGAAACATCCCGAGCAAGCCTGTTTTTACGATGGCCTTTTGCTTGACTATCACGCTGCGCCGCCCGGTGCGAGCCAGTCGTGCGGCCAGCTTGTCCAGCGTCAGCTTGTCGCGATAGGTGGCCAAATCCAGGATCATGGGGAGATTAACACCTGTCACGATGCGAATATTATACTGGTCCAAAAAATGGCTACTGATGTTGAAGGGACTGCCACCGTAGGCGTCTATCAAAATTAAAATCCCGTCGGGATTGTCGAGACTTTTGATCTTGTCTTGAAATTTGCGCAACAGATCAGCCTTTCCATCTTTAGGAAGCCGCGCGATCGTGTGCACACCGCGTATGGGCCCGATGATATGTTCGCCCGCATGCAGTAAATCGCGGGCCAGATGGCCGTGGGCCGCTATGATCACGTTGATCATTTCGGCTCCATGGATTCCAATAGCTTGCGATTCAATTCGCGCGCCGAATGATACCCCATTTCCTTGAGACGCTGATTGAGCGAAGCGGTCTCCACCAAAAGCGCTATGTCGCGTCCCGGACGCACGGGTAGCACGAGAGATGGAACCTTGAGGCCGAGTATGCTGGTCGTCTTGTCCGCGAGTCCGAGCCTCTCGTATTCTTTTTTGCTATTCCAATCTTCCAGCGTGATCATCAAGTCGAGGCGTTTTTCGTCTCGCACGCAACCCGCGCCGAACAATGTCTCGACGTTGATGATGCCCAACCCGCGTATCTCCATGTGATGCCGGGTCAGCGCAGCCCCCGAGCCCACGAGATCCCTGCCTTCGGTGATATGCACCTTCACCACATCGTCGGTGATCAGACGGTGGCCGCGCTTGATCAGAGCCAGTGCGCATTCGCTCTTACCCACGCCGCTTCTCCCTCGTATCAAAACACCCATGCCGTACACTTCGAGGAATGTACCGTGTATCATCGTCGAGGGGGCGAACTGCTCTTCCAAATAATCCGTGGCCGCGTTGACTAAATTCATCGTGATCAAATGGGAACGGAAAACAGGGATGGACGTTTCCTTTGCCACGGCGACCACTTCGGCGGGAATGACGAAATTCCTCGCCACGATCACGCAGGGGATATTCTCCCCAAACAATTGGCGAACTTTCTTGTATCGGTCCTGCGGCGACAGGGATTGCATGTACATGATCTCAACTTTACCGAGCACCTGCACGCGCTTCTTGGCAAAATATTCAAAATAACCGGCGAGTCCCAACCCAGGCCTGTTGAGCTCGGCCACCTTGATCACGCGATGCAGGCCCTTCTCTCCCGCGACGAGGCGAAGCCTCAGTCTATCTTTCATTTCGTCGAAGAATTTTTGAACAGGTATAGTTTTCATGGATGCTTTAGATATTCTCGGCGTCTTCGGTTTCTGGCACCTCTTTACCGCCAAACTTGCGCGACTCGGAACCCTTTTTCTGCTTGAGAATTTCTTTGTGTTTCAAGAGTTGATGATTCAGCTTTAAAATCACGCGATCCATCGCCACCAGCATGTCGCGATCTTCTTCTTTCGCGGCAATTCGAATGTGCTTTCCGGTAAGCGCCACCTCGACGATGTTGCGGTATTTCTTCACGTCCAGTATCGCGTGGGCATCCACGATGGTTAAGTGCATTTTGTCGAGCTTGTGCAATTTCTCTTGGAGATATTCTTTCGCGGCTGCTTGCACTACTTGCGATCGTACGGTCATGTGAACATCCATGGTAAACCTCCTATGCCTACATGGTGAACTTTTCGCCCAAATATATCTCTCTCGCCTTCGGGTTGGAGACCAATTCCTCGGACGTGCCAGAAATCAATATCTTACTGTCGAACATGATATAGGCCCTGTCGGTGATGGACAATGTTTCCCGCACGCTGTGATCGGTCAACAATATACCCAGACCTTTTTTCTTCAATTCCACGATGATTTGCTGCACGTCGAAAACAGCTATCGGGTCCACGCCAGAAAATGGTTCGTCCAGCAAGATGAAGGAAGGGTTCGTGACCATAGCGCGTGTGATCTCAAGTCTGCGGCGCTCGCCGCCGGACAGCGTGTAGGCCTTGCTCTTGGCCAAATGCTCAATTTTTAGTTCGCGCAGCAGGGACACGAGCCGCGTCTTGCGCTCGTCCCTCGTAATATTCAACGTCTCCAAAATAGCCATGATATTTTGTTCCACGGTAAGGCGCCGAAAAATAGATGGCTCCTGGGACAAATAGCCGATGCCCTGCTTGGCGCGCGCGGACATCGGCACACGCGTGATGTCGTTTTTTTGGAAGAACACGCTGCCACCGCTCGGCTTAATGAGCCCCACGATCATGTAGAACGTGGTGGTCTTACCCGCGCCGTTCGGGCCCAGCAGACCGACGATTTCCCCGCGATTGACGGTAATGCTGACGCCGTTGACAACACGTCTTTTTTTGTAGGCCTTGATCAGGCCCTCGGTGCGCATCAATTCAATGCCGGGAACTGTTTGCACTAGCATTAGAACAAATCCTTCTTTTCGCCCGGCTGCTGAAACAGAATCAATTTTGCCCGTGGCTCAAAAATCACCTGATTGGTTTTGCTGAAAATCGTTATCTTGTCTGCGCTATAAATGTCTTTGCCCTGAAGAATTTTTGGATCGCCGGTGAGCTCGATGACACCCGCCTCGGAGCGAATCAGCGCTTTCTGGCTTTCTGCCGTTCTCCCGTGCTGCACAATGCGCACGTCGCCTGTAGCCTCAATGGTCTGAATGCGCGAGCCCTGAGGTTCGAATAGGACGCGCATCTCTTGCGCCTGCAAAGTGCCGCGATGATCCCGAACAATCACGTTTTTTTTAAAAATCGCGGTGTGCTTGGCGTAATCCAGGTTCAACCCACCATCCGATGTAATGACTGTCGTGTCCTCGTCCAACACATCGTCTTTGGCAACGACAGGCATGATCCCAGCCAGTCCTAGAAACAATATCGCCAAAATAAAGTTGCGAAAGCGCATGACTATTTTCTCCGGCCTTTCGGGTTGTCTTGCTCGACATTGCGCAGAACAACCCTCACGTTCTTGCGTATAAAAATTTTCGCCTTTTCGGGCTCCCAGACGAGGCCCTTGCCCGTGATATGCGTGTCGTCGGAATCCACCTTGACGGGCTCGTCGGTCGTCACCACTTTGGAGTTGCGATGATACAAAGCCTTAGGAGTCATCACCACAATCACTCCCTGATCTTTTTGATGTATCTTGGCCTTTGCATCGATGATTTGTATTGTCCCACCCGGATCGAAGCTCGCCTTAGAACCCTCTAGCACCCCCTGGGTCTTGCCATTCTCATCGGGAATTTCCAGCGAAAATCCTTCGACCTCGCCTCTAGCAGGTGCATTGTCCTGGGCAAATACCGTAATCCCCGTAAAAATCGTCACGAGAAATACCCCCATTCCTGTCAGACGTCGAATCGTGCCAGCACTCGCGGCCACAATCCCTTCGCTTTCAATATTGCGTCTACGATTTCCCTCAGCGCGCCATCCCCACCGGCCTTGCGCGTAGTCCAATCGGCTTTCGCCTTCACGTCGTCCACGGCATTGGCAACCGCAACGGCAACCCCCGAGCGCTGAAACATTGCAATGTCGGGCAAATCATCTCCCACCGCGCAAATCTGATCGTGTTTCAGCCCATGCTCCGCCAAAATTCTGTCCACTATGCCACCCTTCTCTTCGATATCTTGATACACATGCCGAACTCCGAGACTCGCGAGGCGCTTTGCCGAAGCATGCGACAACTTGCCAGAAATAAACACCCACTCCAGTCCAAACTCTTGCGCGAGTTTCATGCCCATGCCGTCTTGGACGTTGAAATGCCGCGTCTCTCCAGCATCATCGTTCATCACGATCTTGCCATCCGTCAGCACGCCATCCATGTCGCTGACGATCAAAGAAACCTTGGCGAGTTTTTTTGGAAAATTTTTTTTAGGTAAGGATGGCATGCTAGCAATCACTCACAAAACGAAGGGGTTCGTCCTATTGACTTCGCAGCGACTCGCCGGGAGCGCGTGGGCCCCAATGAGCGAATGCGGCGAATGGAGACGGCGGCTGTTATAGCCGAGGGTCCATGAGCCGCATTCGCCAATGGGGTACGCGCGGAGGCGGGAGCAGCGAAGTCAATAGGACGAACCCCGCTCATCCAAGACCTAAGAGATCTTTTTCGTCCACAACGCCGATGGGCCTGCCGTTGGCATCCACCACGATCAATTCGTCTATTCGGCGTTCTTTAATGATGCGCAGGGCCTCTGTGG
Source organism: uncultured Actinomycetota bacterium (assembly GCA_964583365.1). Classification (GTDB taxonomy): domain Bacteria; phylum Auribacterota; class Ancaeobacteria; order Ancaeobacterales; family CAZGMX01; genus CAZOWS01. The sequence goes on along the minus strand of CAZOWS010000062.1, from coordinate 5,494 downwards.
CAAGGCGGTCTGGCCTTATCGTCAGCGGTGTCTTGGTCATGTAGAGAGAAACTTTATGCGATGTCACGTGCGGCTCTTTGTCGATGACGCGGCGCAAATCTCCGTCGGTGAACACCCCAACCAACCGCTGTTTCGAATCCACCACGGCCGCCGCTCCGGCCCTGGCCTCGGTGATCGCCAACAACACGTCCTTGACCAGTGTATCCAATTGGACGATAGGCGCCGCGCTTTCGCCGCGCATGATGTCTTCCACTTTTAATAAAAGTTTTTTGCCGATGCTGCCGCCCGGATGATAGAACGCGTACTCTTCGGGCTTGAAACCCCGTTTCTGCATCACGGCAATGGCCAACGCGTCGCCCATCGCAAGAGCGGCCGTCGTGCTGGCCGTCGGGACCAGCTCGATCGGCCCTGCCTCGCGCAAGACGCCCACGAATAGGGCCACGTCGCTGTGCTGCGCGAGCGTGGATTTTAGATTGCCCGTGAACGCGATCAGTGTCGCCCCAATTTTTTTTACCGTGGGCAAGAGTTTCTTCAGTTCTTCCGTCTCGCCGCTGTTGGATATCGCGATGACCACGTCGTCTTTGACCACCATGCCCAGGTCTCCGTGCACGGCATCGGCCGGATGCATCCACAGGGACGGCGTTCCCGTGCTGGCCAGCGTGGCGGATATTTTGCGCGCGATAATACCGGGCTTGCCCATCCCCGTGATGATGATGCGCCCTCGGCAGTTGAACACGATGTTCACGGCTTTATCGAAATTGCCGTTCAAATGCTCCACGAGCGCCAATATCGCTGCGGCCTCGATTTTTAGAACCTCGCGCGCGATCGCTAGGGATGATTCCTGCGAGGCCTTGCTCGACTTGGAAGAAATGCGGCCCTTGACTATCATTGCGTACCCCCTCGCACAAGATCGTCTATTTTCAAAACGGTTCTGGCCAAGCCCGGAAAATCCGCGAGCGCCAGGCAATTCGGCCCGTCGCTTTTCGCGCGGTCGGGATTCTCGTGCACCTCCATAAAAAGTCCGTCGCAACCCGTCGCGGCGGCCGCGCGAGCGAGATAAGGAACAAACTCGCGTTGGCCACCGGAACGATTGCCGAGGCCTCCGGGCAATTGAACGCTATGCGTCGCGTCGAAAATCACGGGATAGCCAAAAGACCGCATGATCACGAGAGAACGCATGTCACTCACCAAATTGTTGTACCCGAAACTCACGCCGCGCTCGGTCAACATGATTTTTTTGTTTCCGGTGGTTTCTATTTTCTTGATGATTTGGCTCACGTCCCACGGAGCCATGAATTGGCCTTTCTTGACGTTTACCACGCATCCCGTGCGCGCAACAGCCAGAATCAAATCCGTTTGCCGGCACAAAAAAGCCGGTATTTGCACTATGTCGGCCACCTCAGCAACCGGCTCTGCCTGTTCTATGCTATGCACGTCGGTAAGCACGGGCAATCCGGTTTGCGCCTTGACCTTTTTTAATATCGCCAGTCCCTTTTTTAGCCCCACCCCGCGATACGAATCTCCGGCCGACCGGTTGGCCTTGTCGTAGGACACTTTGAACACGAGCGAAAGTTTGTTTTTCTGCGCCACGCGCGCGAGGTGTTCGGCCGTTTGCAAGCAATGTTTTTCGCTCTCTATCACGCAAGGGCCCGCGATGAACAAGAGCGGCTTGTTCCCGCCACAGGCAATGCCGTTGATCGCTATTTGGCGCGTCATGATTTCAACGACTCGCGTTTCAGCGCGGCTGCGATGAACGCGCGGAACAGCGGATGAGCGTGATCGGGCTTGGACTGGAATTCTGGATGGAATTGCGCTGCCACGAACCACGGGTGACCGGGTAACTCGATAATCTCCACTAATTTCCCGTCCGGGGAAAGACCGCTGATCGCAAAACCCTTTTTGCCGAGTTGCTCTCTATAACTATTGTTGAATTCGTAGCGATGCCGGTGGCGCTCTTGTATCTCGGTATTTTGATACGCGTTTTTTGCCAACGAATCGGATTCCAATTTGCACGGATAAGAGCCGAGTCGCATGGTGGCGCCCTTTTGCGTCACGTTTATTTGTTCGGGCATCAGGTCTATCACGGGATAGCGCGTTTTGGGGTCAAATTCCGTGCTGTTGGCACCCTTCAAGCCGCAGACATTGCGCGCAAACTCTATCGTTGCGCATTGCATGCCCAGGCAAATCCCGAAAAACGGGATGTTGTGGGATCGCGCGAATTCTGTAGCCTTTATTTTTCCCTCGATGCCCCTGTCACCAAAACCGCCCGGGACGAGTATGCCTTGCACATCGCCTAGCATCTCTTGCGCAGAGCCTTTTTCTAAACTCTCCGCATCCACTTTCTTCACGTCCACACGGCAATTATTCGCGATGCCACCATGCGTGATGGCCTCGTATATGCTTTTGTAGGCGTCCTGCAATTCAATGTATTTGCCCACTACCGCGATCGAGGTGCGATGCTTTGGGTTTCGCACTTGCGTGAGCACATCCGCCCATTTGGTAAAGCCGTTGCTCGGAGTTTTTTTCGAAAGCGCTTTGGCCGCCTTCTTTGGGTGCAAGCCGAGGTTGCGGAGAATGATTCTGTCCAAACCTTCTGCCTTAAACATCAACGGAACTTGGTAGATGGTGTCCACGTCCTGGGCCTGAATCACGGCCTCGGGTGTCACATCGCAATACAACGCGATCTTGTCGCGCAAATCCTTGGACAAAGGCCGCTGCGTTCGGCAGAGCAAGACATCTGGCTGTATACCGATCTCGCGCATTTTACCGACACTGTGCTGCGTGGGTTTGGTCTTGAGCTCTCCAGCCGCTTCGATATAAGGAATCAGCGTGAGATGGACATACAAAACATTTTCCCTACCGGCGTTCTGACGAAATTGCCGAATGGCTTCTAAAAAGGGGAGACTCTCTATGTCACCGACCGTTCCACCAATCTCGACCACAACGATGTCCGCGCCGCTGCGCGTGGCGACGTTCTTGATGCGGCCTTTGATTTCGTTGGTGATATGGGGCACAACTTGCACGGTGCTGCCCAAATATTCTCCGCGCCGCTCCTTGGAAATCACCGACTCGTAAATCTGGCCGGCGGTCACGTTGTTCCAGCGCGCCATGCGGGCCTTCGTGAATCGCTCGTAATGGCCGAGGTCCAAATCCGTCTCGGCGCCGTCCTCGGTCACGTACACTTCCCCGTGCTGAAAGGGGCTCATCGTGCCCGGGTCCACGTTGATGTAGGGATCCAATTTCAACAGCGTGAGTTTAAATCCCTCGGATTCCAATAATTTGGCAATGGACGCCGACGCAATGCCCTTGCCCAGAGAACTCACGACGCCACCGGTCACGAAAATATACTTTGTCTGCTTTGCGCTCATGGGGCCGCCACCTTTACGGGATTTTTCTGTTTGCTCTGCTCCAAAATTCGCCGCACCTTTTCCAAATCCTCCACCGTGTCCACGGCCACCGTGCGATGGGGCGTCTCTACCACCGCGATACGATATCCGTGCTCCATGATTCTCAATTGCTCCAGCTTTTCTATATTCTCGAGTTTGGACGAAGCCAATGTGGGAAACAGCAATAAAAAATCACGGCGATACGCGTAGATCCCGATATGCCGGTAATAAATGGAAAGTGCTTTTCTAGTTTTGCCCTGTCCCGTGATGTGCGCGTCGCGATCGAACGGAATAACGGAACGCGAAAAATAAAGCGCGAGACCATTTTTGTCGGCGACAACTTTCACGACATTGGGGCTATCCAATTCTTCTTTTGTCTCGATCTTGGTAATCAGCGTGGCCATCTTTAATTCTTTGTCGGCAAGAAACGGCGCGACCAGCGCGTCTATCATGTCGGGATGCACCATCGGCTCATCGCCCTGAATGTTGATGTACAAGTCGGCCTCGCATTGCCCGGCCACCTCGGCCAATCGGTCCGTGCCCGATGCGTGATTGGCCGACGTCAGCATCGCGCGCACGCCGAATCGCGCGCAACCGTCCACCACGCGCTGGTCTTCGGTGGCAATGACAAGTTGATCTAAAAGTTTTGCCTTCTGAGCATTCTCGTACACGAGCTGCACCATGGGTTTGCCCCCGATAGAGGCCAACACCTTGCCCTCGAATCGCGTCGAAGCATAGCGCGCGGGCACCACGCCCAGGACACGCAAGCCCGGACTGCGCGTTGGCGCGGGAGTAGAGATTTCGCTCATGATGGCTCCTTGGAAAGAATGCTATGCCTGCGAAGAATCCATCGCGCGGCGCCGGCCATGTTTTTGCTAACATGGTCAGGCTGAATCACGCCCTGGGACATCTTTGTGCTGGATAAAAGCACTGTCTGCAATCCCGCCCGCACCCCTGTTTCTACGTCGGTGAGTTTGTCGCCCACGACAAAGGAATTCCAGAGATTGAGCTTGTGCCGGCGAGCGGCCTGCCGTATCAGCTTGGGCGATGGCTTGCGACAGCCGCAACCCGCGTCCGGGCGATGCGGGCAAACGAGAATTTCCTGCAAGATCACGCCGCTTTCTTTGAGTTCCGCCGTCATTTTTTTATGAATCCTTTGTACGTCCGCGCGGGTGATTAGTCCGCGCCCAATACCCGATTGATTGCTGATCACAAAAAGTTTAAGACCCTGCGCCGCGAGCTTCTTCAGCGCCGTTTTCACGCCCGGGAGAAAACGAAAATCCTCGGCCCGCTTCAAATAGCCGGGATCAAAATTGAGCGTGCCGTCCCGGTCGAGAAACACCGCGGCATTGTTCACTTCCCCATCGCCCCGACAATTTCTTCGCGCGAAGTGGTGGCCGTTCCCAATTTTCCGACCACGATGCCGGCCGCGTAATTGGAAATGATCGCGGCCTCTTGCATGGTCGCGTTGCTGGCCAGCGAAGTTGTCAACGCGCTGATCACCGTGTCACCCGCGCCGGAGACGTCGAATACCTCGCGCGCGACAGTCGGAATTCTAAATGGCTTCTGGCCACGCTCGAACACTATCATCCCGTCTTCGCCGCAGGTGATGACAACACCATTGCAATCCCATTTGCGCAACAAAATATTACCCACGTCCTCGATGCCATTTTCTTCGGACACAATGCGGCGCGCTGCGGAAAAAGCCTCGTGATGATTCGGCGTGACCACCGTGACGCCGCTAAAATCCAGGAAATGGCCGTCTTTTGGGTCCACGGTCACGATTTTTTTATGCCGCTTGGCGAGCCGCACGATCTCGTCCACAAGCTCCTGCGTCACGACTCCCTTGCCATAGTCTTCTATGATCACTGCGTCCACACTCTCTATCGTTTGCTGTATGAACCGTATGATTTTAGCGACGCAGGCCTCTTCCAAAGATGTCTTCCCGTCCCTGTCCACGCGCACGACTTGCTGATGATGCGCGATCACGCGCGTCTTTTGAGTGGTCGGCCTGCCCTTGTCCACGATAAGACCGCGCGTATCCACTCCGCTTTTCTCCAACGCCGATTTCAATACATCGCCCGTCATGTCGTTGCCAATAACTCCCG
>CAZOWS010000061.1:0-2971 GCA_964583365.1 uncultured Actinomycetota bacterium | reverse complement strand
CCAGCACATTTTCATCGGGACTCATGCTCGCGAGAACCTTTTCGAAGTCTTGCGCCAATAGAAAATGCGAATCTATAATTCTGCCGCGATAACCTTTTGAAAACCCAATGGCCAGATGTCCGGGCGCCTTGGCTTTGAAATCGACATCGTAGCGGAACAAGTCAGGCCGGGACAGATGCAGGGTACTGTGAGGTAGGGTTCTGTCTTTATACCAAGGGAAACCCTCTACCCACACCGTCTGATGTCCGTTTTTTTGAATTAAATCATCCAGCTTTTGGTCAAACCCTTCTCCGAGACGACCTTGGTATAAATCAATTGGCTTTCCCTTAGCATCAAAGAAGAAAATGATTTTCTGCTCTTGTATGCGCTGGATGCGATTCTCGAATGAAGGCTTGGGTGCTTTTGCAGCAATCAGCAGAGACCGATCCTCGCCTTTTCGGATTATTTCTCTCCGCAGGAGCTGTATCGCTGTTTTAGTTTCCGCCCCATTTGTCAATAGCTGTTCAATCCACCCCGGTTCGTCAAATATTTCCAACATTCTGTGGGCGGATTCGCTCGATAGAAAAAAATCATCGGGGAGTACGCAGTGAAGCCGATACGCTTGGTCCGGTTTTAAATTCAAATCTTGTAAAAGATACAAATGAAAATCTCTATGCAGGTCGTAGGGTTCCTTGCGCGCCAGCCACTGGGCATTGACCAACGGAAGTTTGTTCATGGTTTGCAGGACATGCGCGCGTTGCTCGATCCTATGTTCATCCGCGCTGGCTAAGCTACCTCCTCGGGCATGCGGTTTGCTCGAGTCGCGCGGCCCATCGCCACGCCCCGCAGAGCGCATGTCAAAGCGATTAGGACCGAAGAGGTTGCGAGCAGGGAACAGATCTGGGTGATGAGAGCGCGTATCGTCGGGAGGCGTAGCGATGGGTGGTGGACCTTGTAGCGCAGGTTCATCGATGATGGTTGCGGAGTCCTTCACGTATTCGAATGCGCCGGGGTCAATTTCAATAGATAGCAATTTGCCCTGCAGGGGGCCTCGGAAATTGCATTTGGGCGCGCCTTTCAGGAAGTCTGTTTGATTGTGGCTTTGCGCTCTGGCGCGAATGCCGTGCAGAACCAGTTTATCGCCGGGATTCATATTGGTTTTTGCGAGTTTTTCCCGCAACGACTTTGCGTCGAGTTTGCTTGGATGCGCATCTATCAATATTGCTGTACCGTTGGGTTTCATGACGAAAGCGAGCGGGGAGCGTATGAGCTTGGTCTCGGGTGAAAGCGTTTTGTCTTTCACGTACGGGTGGAATCCAGCAAAGGAGATGGCCTCCGTGATGAGCATGCCTTTAACAATGCGCAGCGCGATAACACAGTGTTCCTCGAAACCTCGACTTACGTAGCTCACATGACCAATGCCTCGGAGGTTTTGAATTTTTCCTTCCTTGTCCAATTTGATGCCGCCCAACCAGATCGCGTCATGCTGCGTTAAAGCAGCTTTTAGTTTATTTTCCACCGCGGGATCGCCAGGGCCACCCTCAAAGTAATCTATGGGAATACCTCGATGGTCATAGAACACCAGCAGCCCTTTGATGGATTTTTGGGCTGCTAGGTAATGCGAGCCATTGAAGCCAGCAACAATATCCTGCAAGCGTTTTTCCATCGGCAATCGATTGGCCTTGTCCCATTCTTCTTGCGTGAACAGTCCGATTGCGATCATGTCCTGGACAATGGATTCCATTTGTTTGGGTGTGGCTTTGTAGAGAGTGCCGCCGTTGAGAGATTCTTGCGTGACGGCTAAGGACTCTGTCTGATTTTTGAAAAATTTATGCGCGGAGGTTATCTGCGAGGGCAAGACGATGTTGTAGATTGTCGTTTTGGGATTGGGATTTCGCCTTTCCTTCTGATACGTTACGCGAATTTCAACGCCGTCCTTCTTGGCACTCAATTGCCAATCTACAGGCTCATTGGATTGGAAATGCTGCAGCGGGAATACATCGGAGGAAAACAGCACGGAAAGGATGCCGCTATCGGTGGTGACAAGGCTTTCCATGAACAACGGCTTGCCTTGGGCCTGCATGAACCATTTCCAGACATCGGTTCGGTTTTGACTCATTCCCGCGGGTTTTGTTGTCAGTGGTCGTTTGATGCCGTTGTCCAGCTTGTACACAATCGATTGCTTGATGATGCCGTGCTGGGGCGTGTTTTTTTGTAGGAGAGTATCCAATAGTTTGCTGCCATCGGCCTTAGCCAACAGGACCTCGAAATCCTCGATTGCAAGGAATGGCGTATCTATGGTTTCTGCAATGCCCTTCTGGAAGCGCACGGCGATGATTCCGGGCATCGCTACTTGAAGGTCTCCGGGTTGACCTGGCAATTTGTGGCGCGAGAGATGCCAGCAATTTTTTGCGAATACGCCATGTTCAAAGATGGGCATGCCTTCGACCCAAACGACTCCTTGCGGCCCCTCTTTTTTCATCAAGACTTCCAGCAGCAAATCAAATTTGCGGCCTATTTCACCTTCTTCGAAATAGGCCAATGGAATGCCTTGGGCGCTGAATAAGAAAATTGTCCCTTGGGACAGCCATGCCTCTCGATTCGCGTTTTTCTCGGCTAGCGTGGCTAAATACTCAGGATTTTGGATTTGTCTTAGAACGGCTAATTCTTCGTCGGCTGTATAGACGAAGGGTGCTGTCTCCAAGGCCTTCAACTTGAGGGGATAGCGCAGCAATATAGTTCTTGTCTTGCGACGCGCCTCGCCGGGTCCTTTTTCGCTGCGTACCCAATGGGCTATCGCGACGGCTTTATTTTTGTCAAAGTCCAGCAGCTTTGGATGCGATGCGTACAAGCCCTCCAAAACAGAGAGCGTTGCATCGCACGATGATTTAGAGTCAAACATCACGAGTGTATGAGGCGCATCTTGTGCAGCGCTTTCCTGTATAGCGAGTGTCATGCTCGCTATGGTACTGAGCTGCTCCTCTGTGTACGC
>CAZOWS010000060.1:0-3341 GCA_964583365.1 uncultured Actinomycetota bacterium | reverse complement strand
GTAGGCGGCGTGGTGAAGGAAGTCGTGAAGCATTCGCCGCAGGCGATTTTGATCATCGTCTCCAATCCGCTGGACGCGATGGCGCATGTGGCGATGAAAGTCAGCGGATTCCCGAAGCAACGCGTGATCGGTATGGCCGGCGTATTGGATAGCGCGCGCTTTAGGACGTTTCTCGCGCAGGAGTTGAATGTGTCCGTGCAGGACGTGACCGCGTTTGTGCTGGGCGGGCATGGTGATACGATGGTTCCGCTCGCGCGTCTGTCCAGTGTCGGTGGCATACCGATATCCTCGTTGCTGAGCCAGGAACGTATCGACGCGGTTGTCAAGCGCACGCGTGATGGCGGCGCAGAAATCGTCTCTCTCTTGAAGGCCGGCAGCGCGTTTTACGCCCCTGCGGCATCGGTGATTGCGATGGCCGAGTCTATTCTCCGCGATCAAAAGCGCGTGCTACCCTGCGCGGCTTATCTAGAAGGGGAGTACGGCATTAGCGGTTGTTTCGTCGGCGTGCCCGTGAAGCTGGGCAAAGAAGGTATAGAAAAAATCTTCGAAGTAGAATTGGATCCCACCGAAAAGGCCGCGCTCTTGAAATCTGCGCAGGCCGTCAAAGAGTTGATGGCGGCTGTGAAGGTTTAGAAGTTTTTTTCTTCCGGATTTTTACATTCCCTGCGTCATGATTGTACTGGCGCAGGTTTTTCTTGTCTCTGGGTTCTCCTTGGTATAATGAAATAATCATGACAAAAATAGATAGAAAAGGCAAACACCCGGGCGAGATCCTTCGCGTTGCTCAGGATGACAAGGGTGCCATGGATTCGCATATTTTTGCGAAAGGCGGCAGATCACGTGTCCAGGGGCTTTGGGGGTCGGCCAAGGGGTATTGGCTTGCGGATATTTTGCGTAAGGAAAAACGATCTGTTTTGGTTGTTTGCGCGGGGAGGCACGAGGCCGAGGATTGGGTCGCGAACGTGAGGACAATTGGGGACATACCCCCATTTAGTTTTAAAAATGGGGAGTGTGTCCCCAATTGTTCTCAAGCACCGAAATTAGCGCCGCAAGAACCGAAATTAGGGACACACTCCCCATTTGTGAAGCTAAATGGGGGTATGTCCCTAATTTCGGTTCTTGAAGGATGGGAATTGCCGGAGAAGGAAATGCATCCCTCTTTGGAAAATGCTTCGGAGCGCAGCGCGTTGATCGAATCGCTGTTGGTTGGGAAAGGTGATGCGCAGCATTTGATTGTCGCGACTTTATCCGGGGCGCTTCAAACTTTATTGCCGCGCGAGAGCTACGAGCGCATGCGGTGTTTGCTTAAGCGAGGGGAGTTATGCGATCGGGATGCGTTGATTCAAATGCTCGTGAACTGGGGCTACGGGCGCACGGCGATGGTGGAGAAAAAGGGGGATTTCGCCGTGCATGGCGGGGTCGTGGACGTGTATCCGGTGGCGAGTCCCAATCCGCTGCGACTGGAATTGGACGGGGATATTTTGGAGTCGCTGCGATTTTTTGACGCAGTTTCGCAGAGGTCTCAGCAGGCGGTGGAGCAGGCTACGATTCATGCGGCGAATGAATGGAAGATGCTCGGGGAGATGGGGGGAGGGATGGCATTTTCTATTACGGAATATTTGCCTAAGGATACATTGATTGTTTTGGATGAGCCCGTGGAGCTGGCCGCCTTGGACTCGCGAACCAAGAGTCAGGATGGGTTGATTCCTATGCCGCGTATCGAGTTTGGCGCATTGTTGGAGGCTGCGGGAGAGCGGCCTCTCGTGTCTTTGTCGGATTTGCCACAAAGTTTGCCGGGATGGGAGAATAATCCTTTGATCGCGTTGGAGTCTCAGGCGTTGGATGAGGCTCTGGACAGAGACAGGGAGGTTGTTCTGGACGCGGGAGGGAATCTTGCGCGTGGCGCGACGGATGTGATTGCGCAAATGGAAAAATGGATGGCCGGTGGCTATGCGGCCACCTTGGTTTTTCAGAACGAAGCCGAAAAATCGCGTTTTTTTGAATGGTCGACAGAGCAGCAGTTGGACAAGCCTTGGTTAAAAAAAGTCCGCATTGTTTTCGGCGAAATGGATCAGGGATTTGTCAGCGAGAGCTTCCGTTGTGTGTTTCTGACGGAGCGGGATATTTTTGGGCGAATGAAAGTGCGGCGCGATGCGAAGCGATTCCATGGTGTTTCGCCGCTGGACGCTTTTTTGGAATTGTCGGTCGGCGATTATGTTGTGCATCAGCGGCATGGGATTGGGAGATATTTGGGGATTGGGCGCATCGGGGACCCGAAATCCGGGGACACAATCCCAATTCGAAAAGCTGAATTGGGTTATGTCCCCGGATTTCGGGAGGGTGAATACCTTTCCATCGAATACGCCGATGAGGCGAAGTTGCACGTGCCGTTGGATAAAATGTATTTGGTGCAAAAGTACATGGGCGTCGGGGACAGGGCGGTGGTGCTTGACCAGCTCGGATCCAAACGCTGGGAGACGACGAAGGCGCGCGTGTTGGCCCAGACGCTGGTGGTTGCACGCGAGCTCTTGGACGTGCAGGCCGCGCGCAAGACATTGGAGGGAATTCCGTATTCCAAGGACACGCCGTGGCAACGGGAATTCGAGGCGGCCTTCCCGTACGAGGAGACGCCGGATCAACTTGTCTCGATCGATCAGGTGAAGAAAGACATGGAAAGCGCGCAGCCCATGGATCGGCTGCTTTGCGGAGACGTGGGGTATGGCAAGACGGAGGTTGCGATTCGTGCTGCGTTTAAGGCCGTGATGGACCACCGCCAAGTGGCTGTCCTGGTTCCGACCACGCTTTTGGCCCAGCAACATTTTGTGACGTTCGCGGGGCGCATGGCGGATTATCCGGTGCGCGTGGAGATGCTCTCGCGTTTTCGCCATCCCGCGCAGGTGCGCAAAATTTTGCTGGACCTCGTGGAGGGGAAATTGGACATCGTCATCGGCACGCACAAGCTGTTGCAGTCGAACGTGCAATTCAAGGACCTGGGACTTGTGATTATCGATGAGGAGCAACGCTTTGGCGTCAAGCATAAGGAAAAATTAAAAAAATTGCGGCGCCTCGTGGATGTGCTGACGCTGACGGCCACGCCGATTCCGCGCACGCTGTATCTGTCGTTGCTCGGAACCAAGGAGATGAGCACGATCAACACACCGCCGCAAGACCGGCTGCCCGTGCAAACGACGCTGGCCGAATACAACGAGGATCTCATACGCCGTGCGCTGCAATTCGAGTTGGCCCGAGAGGGACAGGTATTTTTTGTGCACAATCGCGTCAAGACGATTCAGACCGTGGCCAAGACTATTCAAAAATTGGTTCCCGGCGCTGTGGTGGTG
>CAZOWS010000059.1:0-3806 GCA_964583365.1 uncultured Actinomycetota bacterium | reverse complement strand
GCAGCAGTGGCGGACGATCGAAGGATCTCGCCTGATCCAAAAGACAGATCCTTCGCTTCGCTCAGGATGACAGAAAATAAGGATGACATTTTTCACAAGATTATTCCTGGAAAAATGATAGACCAGGTAATGATGGCTGTTGACGCGGTCTATGCTTCCTGGGATTCGGAAGAGGCCAGACAGTATCGCGCGCGGCACAGGATTTCGCAGGAATGGGGTAGCGTGGTCATTCTGCAAAAAGGCGTGTTTGGAAATATTCCAGAAAAGAACGGGCAACTCTCCGGAACAGGACACGCGGCTCTGCGTGCGCTTCCGGACGGCAATGAAGTCGCGCAGGGGAAATTCAGGATTCGGGGTATGGGGCATGACTTGATGAGCCGCGCAATGAATTACATAGTGCTGAGCAATTCCCAAAGAAATCCTGACGCAAAAGTAAAAGAGAAAACTTTGGAAGACGAATATCCCGAGCTTTATCGCTCCGTATTGGAATATGCCCAAAAACTAAAAGAAATATTCGGCAATAGTCAGGAGTTTGAATTCACGGTAGAGCTGGGAAAACTCTGGATCACGCAGAGCAACGACGATTACGTGACCGTGGACTATCCCGAATTCGTGGATTCCCAAAGCAACGTAGCGCTTGCGCGCGGCAAGGGCGTGAGCGGGGGCGCTTTCCGGGGCTGGGTGGCCAATTCTATTCCCAAGGCGCAGGAGCTTTTGGAAAAATTCCATCGTGAAAAACCCACGGAAATAGACGGCGTCATACTTTTCTTGGATCGCGTAAATCCAGAGATGATGAACATGCTGCCCGCAGGCATCGCTTTGTGCGCGAAGCTCATCTCGGTGCATGCCGAGACATTGGCGCAAAGATCGGGCATGACTGCGATATATGGCGTGGAGGACATGACCTACAACGACCCTGAAAGATGTTGGGCTATAGGCTCTCATGCCATGGCTGATGGGTCCGTGATCAGCATAGACGGCCATGAGAATCAATTGGTGTATCACAATAGCGGCAAGATCTTTCTAGGGAGCATTCCGATAGCTTCCAAAGAAGCTGGCAAAACAGAAGTGGAAAGACGCAGCCCTCGCGCGCTGGAACGCATAGGGGATTTGAAAGCGATAGAGCAAGGAGCCGCAGTCCGGCAGGAAGCACAATTTGTCCTAACAGAATTCGAGCGAGAAATTTTGAAACACTTCGAAGATTTTATGGAGGGCAAAACAACATGGGAAAACATCAGCCGCTACCGCCTGCGATATCGCCTGCTCTTGGATAAAATCGCGCGAGCCTGCGAAGCGTTGGATTTTAAAATGCATGGGAAACAATTGAAGGATGCATTGGTCGCGCAGCTATCCCAACTCGGGCTATCCTTTGATCTGTTCGACGCGCTAGCCAAGCGCATGCACGCTCGAGACCTAAAATATCAGGATGTGCTGGATCGCATCGAAAACCGGCTGAACTACAAGCCACCCACCGAATCCTTACCTGCCGAAATCAAGGCTTTTGATAAAAACGGAAAAACCATCACTCTACATGCGGAAGATTTGATGGGCGACCGAATCCCGAAAACCAAGATAGCCATACTGCATCCGCTGCTATCGGAACTTCAATTAGTTTCCATAGACTACGATGACGTTTTGGAATGGATGACGCCGGATGAACGCGTGGAACTCTTCGCGCGATTGAAAGCGTTGGGATACGTGACGGCCATCACAACCAGGAATCCAAGCATTCCACGTTGGGTGGACTCTCTTCCGGAATTGAAGAAGGTCGTGGACCATGTGCACCATGAGTCGTATGATTTTTTCAATTTGGAACGCTACAAAAAAGAATTGGGGATTCCCCGAAATCAAATCATTCATTTCGGAAGCACCTACGGGAGGGAGCGCATAGATTCTAATCCCGCCGTCTCGCTGCATCGCCAAGGCTTTATCAGCGTGGCCACTTGTCGCAGAGGCATGATCCCTATCGAAGAAATGGCCAAAGGCGAAATGGACGCAGTGCTATTCGAGGGCGCTGGCGTGGGAGACATCTTGGATATTGTGCATTCCTCCAAAAGTGCTGTGCAAAGAGGTAAAACAGATGATCTGATACGTGACCTTGTGGGGAGCGCAGCATGATAAGAACGCGTAAATAAAATATTTATCTTGATTTTTAAATTATTTTCAGTATAATCATGTCATGCGACAATTAAATCAGGCTGTTCCATTTTCTACCATGATTGACCTTCGCGTGAAAGTCGCCGTCGGCGATTTTTGCAAGCGCAGAGGCTTGAAGCTCCGATATCTCGTGGAACAGGCACTCGTCGAACAGATCGAAGACGAGATGGATGTGGAGGCCTACTTTGAGCGCCGCAACCAAAAAACCATACCTTTGGAAAAGATTATTGCGTCTGGCAAGCGCAAGAAACGTTGATGGCCTCGTACCGGGTTGAGGTTACCCTCAGCGCAAAGAAAGAGTTCGATCGCCTGCCTAAAAAAGTCCAAGACAAGGTCCTCGAAGCTCTGCGTTTTCTCGCCGAGAACCCCTATTCTGATTTGCTCAAGATCAAGAAATTAAGAGCAGTGGAATCCCTATACAGAGTTCGTATCGGCGATTATCGCGTCGTCTATGAGGTTCGATCTGTCGCGCCTCTGGTCGTTGTCATCAAGATCGGACATAGACGGGAGATATATCGACGAATTTAAAAAACTTGACAAGCGCCTCCCTGTAGGCTAGAATAGAAGCGTGTCGCGGGGTTTAAAAAACTTTTAGGAGGGTTTTCTCATGGATTGGAGTACGCCATATCATGACCTAGAGAAAAATGCGCAGAGCCCTGCCTTAAGTTTTTTGCTCCTGCACCTGCTCAAAGCCGGCGGCTCTCACGAGAGCGCCACGGATCAAACCACGGCCCTGGATCAAGAGGTGAATGTCTATCTGGCGCATTTGCTTTTATCCATCGCCAATCCTCAGCATATAGAGCAGACGACGCCGTTTATTTCCACCAACGACTTAGAAGTTGCGTCCATGATCACGGAGACATCCGACCTCGCCAGTAAATATAAAATTTACAAGCTCAACGCCGATCATCTGTTGACGATGACCGGCGTTTTTTTGGATACGCATGCAGAAAAAGACTGGCTAGGAAGCGTAAGCAGGGATACGCTGATAGGACGAGGCAAGACGTATTACGGTTTTGCGGCCGTGTACGTGAAGCAGATTCACCGCAAAGTCACGGCGGTGATGGAAGTGTTGGCAAAGTTGTCCGAAGATTTTGAAAAGTACACGAGTATTTTACAAGACTTAAGCCGTGCCTACTTTCATCTGATGCAAAACATATCGCCTAAGGAGATGACGGAGTTTATGGAACAGGTCTCGCGCATCGAAAAACAAATCAAGCTGAAGGAGCTTCAGGACGAATTTTTGGATTTGTATTCCCAGTGGCTGAAGAATCGGGATCCGGAACTATTGAAGCAGGTGGAAAATCTTGCGCAGCATATCAAGCAGCACGACCCGGCTTTTAAGTTTACGATGCCGGATCACGCGTGAGCGGAAACCGCCTCATGAATGAGGCAACTACAGTTTCCTGGACACCTCTTCTGAATAGTTACTTTTTGTTTTAGTTGATGGCTGGCACTTGATCGCCAAAGGTTTAATTTTGGGATACGTTTAGGAGGATCATGGAAGCGTATATTATTTCCATTACGAAACAAGCCCTGTATCTCACACTCATTTTGACTGCGCCTCCCGTTGCGACAGCCATGATGGTCGGCCTCATGATCAGCTTGGTGCAAGCAACAACACAGATTCAGGAGCAGACGTTAACTTT
>CAZOWS010000058.1:0-2583 GCA_964583365.1 uncultured Actinomycetota bacterium | reverse complement strand
GTACCGTCTTTGGCCTTCGGCGAACAAAGTGTCAAAGGCCAAAGAAGATTTTCCCGAGCCCGAAAGACCCGTGATCACGACCAATTTATTGCGCGGAATTTCCAGCGAGATATTTTTAAGATTATGCTCGCGCGCCCCACGAACGATGATTTTTTCTTGGCTCATCGAGGCCCTCTGTCATCCTGAGGCCCACCGGCCGAAGGATCTAGTTGGGTCCACTCCAAATATTTTTTTATTCCCTCCGCAATCCCCACCTTGGGCTTAAAATCCAGCAAGCGCATAGCCCTGGCAAGACTTGCGTAAGTAATCGGAACATCCCCGGGTTGCTCGGGCAACCAGCGAATCTTGGCCTTGATCTTGGCGCAGGATTCCATGGTCTCGATCAAACCCTTCAAAGGCACCGGATGCGCGTTGCCGAGATTGATGATTTCGCAGTCCATCGGCTTTTCCATCGCGGCAACGATACCCTCGACGATATCGCTCACGAACGTGTAATCGCGCAGACTCGCTCCATCCCCGTACAATTCAATCGTCTCGCCACCTTGAATCTTACGCGCGAACTGCGCGATGGCCATTTCAGGCCTTTGCCGCGGTCCGTACACGGTGAAAAAGCGCAATATCGCCATCGAAATCCCATGCAGCCGATTAAACACGCGGCATAGGGACTCGCCCGCAATCTTCGTGGCTGCGTAGGGCGAAATCGGACAATGCAGCGGATCATTCTCGGCGAACGGCAATTTACTCGAGACCCCATACACCGAGGAAGACGAGCCGAATACAATTTTCCGCACGCCCACATCGCGCGCGCATTCCAGGACGTTCAAGGTGCCTTCGACGTTGGTTCGATGATACGCCAGAGGATTCTTGATCGAAGGCCGAACGCCCGCGCGAGCCGCCAAATGCAGAACAACGTCCGGTTGCGCTGCATGAAAGACTCTCTCCAACTCCTTGCGATCGCAAATATCCACGCGTTCGAGCCGAAACCGGGAATCTCTTTGGACAGCGGCAATGTTTTTTTCTTTGATGGCAGGATCATAAAAAGGATCAAAACTGTCCACGCAAGTGACATGGCAAGCCCCCCTGTCATCCTGAGCAGAACGCGAAGGATCTCGTCTGGTCCTCAATGTAGATCCTTCGCTATCGCTCAGGATGACAGGAGAATGCAATGACAGCAGCCTCTCCACCAAATGCGAACCGATAAAACCCGCGCCACCTGTAACCAAAACCTTCGTGCGGTTCCCCTTCATGTCCCCACCCGCACAGTCGTAAATATGCCATCCAACGCGGCACACGCCGCCAAGACCGCCAGCGCGCTGGTCTTCGGATTGACCTCACTCGGAACATTTTCTACTATAGTGGCGATGGTCCCGCTCGACCCGCGCACCACGATTTGATGAATATTTCGCGTAGCACCCGGATCCGCAATGATTTTTACTCGGGTTTTTAAGGGACCCATACCGGACACCAAAGCCAGAGTCGCTGCAACATTGACATTCGCGGGAAAACCCAAGACAGCCTCGGCCGCATTGCCTTCAAACACCGTTGTCTCGGATTTCAAATTCGCAATATCCATTTTCTTTTCCTTGAAATAGGGCGCGCCGGCCAAAGATAGTGGCGACTTACGCGTGGTAATCTGAACAAACTCAATCTTTCCAAGGCATGCCGCCTTGATCGCGTCCAAACCAGCTATCGCACCCGAAGGAACAAGCACACGCACACCCACTTTCTCGGCTTGTTTCAACAGGCGGGCGCATTGCAGCAAACCACCAGAACTCATCACAAGAACATTTTTCTTTTTGGCCAAACAAAGTTTGAGCAGCTCTGGCACAGCATCCGGACTAGCTGCTTCCACGACCCAATCAGATTTCTCCAGCAGAGCACCCAGAGAAAGCGAAGGAACTTTGACATCAAGTTTTTTTGCCAACTTGCGCGCCGCGGGGCCGTAGGAATCACAAAACCCAACCCAAGACGCCTTCCCACTCCAGTGATCCATCAAATGCCGGGCAATAACAGCCCCCATGGCGCCACACCCAATCAATCCGAATTGAAGCGGTTTTGTCATAACAAATGTCGACAATTAACAGTGATGAGTGCAGATGTTTTGCCATGTGCTTGAGCAGCGACTCGCCGGGAGCGCGTGGGCCCCATTGAGCGAATGCGGCGAATGGAGACGGCGGCATTTATAGCCGAGGGTCCATGAGCCGCATTCGCCAATGGGGTACGCGCGGAGGCGGGAGCAGCGAAAGCACATGGCAAAACATCTGCACGGGTATAATGAAAAATCATAGTAGCACCATATTGTCTATCAATCGCGTGGAACCAACACGCGTGGCGATGGCCATAACAGCACCACGAGCAAGCATTTTTAAAGGTTTTAAAGTAATTCCGTCCGCGATCTCCACGTAGTCTCTATCCGTGATACCACCCATATCCAGCGCTCTCTCGGCAAGGCCTATAAGTTTTGCCGCATCTTTTTCACCTATTCGGGCGAACGCACGCGCCGCGCACAATACACGATAAATCTCCGGCGCCAATGCCCTGTCTCGAAGCGAAAGATACCGGTTGCGCGAACTCATCGCCAGG
>CAZOWS010000057.1:0-3355 GCA_964583365.1 uncultured Actinomycetota bacterium | reverse complement strand
GCGCGTTGGGGCAGAGGTCGCGCGAATACCCCAATTTCAAATAATCCGGATGTAAGAACACGGGCAAATAATGCACGTGCGCCTCGATGCCTTGCTTGCGAAGGGCCAGCACAATCTCGGCGCGCGAGGCCGATAGGGTTTCTGGTTTCAACAACACCGGATACAAATGCCAGGCGCTGCGCCAATCCTTGGAATGCGTGAGCGGGCTGTTGGGCAATATCACGTAGGGCGCTAAATCCTGAAACTTCGCCCAATACGTTCCCGCGATTTCGTTGCGTCGCTCGATGAACGCGTCCAGCCTTTTCATTTGCGAGGACCCCAGCGCGCATTGCAAGTCGCTGAGTCGATAATTCAACCCCAAGTCCTGCATTTCGTAATACCACGGGTAGCCGCCGTTGTCTTCGACGCCGCCTAAATCCTTGTGTTGCCACAGCTCGGGGTTGCGCACGTTCCCGTGATTGCGCAATTGCTGCAATTTGGCGTACAGCTCGGGGTTGTTCGTCGTGATCATTCCGCCCTCCGCGGTGGTGATGGATTTCACGGGATGAAAACTAAAAATGGTCATGTCGCTGTACCGGCAAGAACCAATCGGCGCGCCATCGTAACGTCCTCCGAGCGCATGCGCGGCGTCTTCGATCACGAACAAATCATGCTCGCGCGCGATGTTCGCGAGTCGTTTCATGTCCACCGAGAAGCCCGCGAAATGCACGGGCATAATGCCTTTAGTCTTCTCCGTGATGGCTCGTTCCACGAGCCCCAAGTCCATGTTGTAGGTGACGCGGTCTATGTCGGCGAATATCGGTTTCCCGCCGCAATACAGAATCGCGTTGGACGTAGCCAAAAATGTCAGCGGGGAAGTAATGACTTCCGTTTCCGGCGCTACGCCCGCAGCTCGGCAGGCCAGATGCAAAGCGGCAGTCCCGCTGCTGACGGCCACCGCGAATTTCACGCCGCAATATTTGGCCACGGTCTCTTCGAATCGGCGCACCTCGGGGCCCTGCGACAGAAATGGCGAGTTGAGCGCCCGTTCGACGGCCTTCACGTCTTCGGGCGTAATCCATTGTGACGAATAGGGGATGGTTTTGGGTTTCATAGCGAAATTGGCACAGATAATACCAAAGAAGTTTCTCTTTGAAAAAACTAAGTTCGATGGAAGGCACGATTGAATTTCAATCCCATGGTCAAGCGCATTTCCGTTCTTGACGTAATCGCTACAATTCTTACACTGTTAGCACTCATGCCTTCCGTGGATTACGACGTCATCGTGGTAGGGGCCGGACCGGCCGGGATTTCCGCGGCGATTACCATCGCGCGCGGGGGACTCAAGGTTTTGGTATTGGACCGCGGCGCCTTTCCGGGCGCTAAGAATCTCTTCGGCGGCATTCTTTTTACCACGATTCTCGAACGCATCGTTCCTGACTATCTCGCAACCGCGCCGCTCGAGCGCCACATCGTCGATCGCAAGATGTCCTTTCTCACGCCGGATTCCGAAATTGCGCTGCAAATCAAAAGCGAAAAATACAATGTCTCGCCTTACAATTATTCGTTCACGGTGCTGCGTTCCAAATTCGATCGCTGGTACGCGGCCAAGGCGCAAGAGGCCGGCGTCGAGTTGCTGACCGGCGTAGTCGTGGACGACGTGAAATGGGATCAAGGCCGCGTGGTGGGCATCAAGACGCGCACCGAGCAAGAAGGCGTCTTCGACGAATTGACCTGCCATGTCGTCGTGTGCGCGGAGGGGGCCAACTCGATGCTGGCCGAAAAATCCGGCCTGCGCAAAGGCAAAAGCCTCATGAATCCTTTGAATCGTGCGGTGGCCGTGAAAGAAGTGATCGCACTGCCGCCCGAGGTCATCGAGGACCGCTTTCACGTCACGGATAAAGAAGGCGTCGCGATCGAATATTTTGGCGACGCGGTGCAGGGGCTCATGGGGTCCGGATTTCTCTACACGAATCACGACTCGCTTTCGATTGGCGTGGGCTGCGAAATGCAGGCGTACATGGACGCGAAGGTCGCGCCGTACGATCAACTGGATTATTTCAAATCGCATCCGATGGTGAAGAATTTGATTCGGGGCGGGGAAGTGGTCGAGTACACGACGCACATGATTCCCGAGGACAATTACGACGAGCTGCCGCAGCTTTTCACCGATGGGCTGATCTTGGTAGGCGACAGCGGCGGCCTGATTGACAATTCGATTTATCAGGAAGGCACGAACATGGCGATGGCCTCGGGCATGTTGGCCGGTGAAACGATTATCGAGGCCTCCAAAACCGGCGACTACAGCAAAAAAACGCTTGCGAACTATCGCAAGAAACTAGAAGACTGCTTTGTCTTAAAAGACATGCGTTATTACAAAAACTTTCTTCGCCTGCTGCGTGGCAATAAAAATTTCTTGCAACTATACCCCAATACGGTGGCCGAAATTCTAGTGGACATGTTCACGGTGAGTGACAAGCCAAAAAAACAAATCAAAAAAGAAGCGATGAAAAAGTTTTTCAAGAAAATCCCACTGTTGAAATTCGCCTGGGACGCGTGGCAGGGACGAAGGGCGATATAAAAAGCCATTGAGAACAGGGACACGACTGTTTTGGTCGTGTCCCCCAGCGTCAAAGCTATTAAAGCATCACAGATAAAAGCTTTTAAACACCGGTTGCAGGGGGACATGACCAAAACAGTCATGTCCCCCAAAAGGGTAGGAGGCATTCCATGGACATCAAAGATTATCTGAAGCCTTTAAAGAAAATCTCCTTGCCCGACCGCCTCTTCACGGTCGAACGCAATTTTGGCAAGCGAAGCCACATCAACGTGGATCAAGCAAAGTTCAAGGCCGACACTAATCAACCCGTAACTTTTATCTGCCCCGCCAAGGTATACGAGCGCAACGAGGCCAACGGCGAGTGCATCGTCAATTTTGAAAACTGCTTGGAATGCGGCTCCTGCCAAGTCGCCAGCCGCTACGTACAATGGAAAAATCCTGACGGCGGTTCCGGCATGAGGTTGAAGTACGGATAATTTTTTTACGTAAGGGGCCAGTTACGGCAAGGTAATGTCATCCTGAGGAGCGTTAGCGACGAAGGATCTAGTCGAAATCGAGATCCTTCGCGTTGCTCAGGATGACAGTACCCCCGCATAACTGACCCATTACTTTTTTACCCTTCCTGCTCTTGACATTTCTCTATTTATTCGATATAATTAGCTATGTAGAAGGTAATTATATGTAACGAGAGGTGTCGTTTTGAGAAACTCGCGAACACAGCGAATTTTGGCTATTTTGATTAGCATGGCGCTTTTGCCTAATTCGTTTCCCATACGAAACGCAACGGCAACGCCTGTTTGTATTTCTGAATCTTCC
>CAZOWS010000056.1:0-10790 GCA_964583365.1 uncultured Actinomycetota bacterium | reverse complement strand
AATTGGCTCTCGAAAATGGCCACCACGGTTTGCGTGGGCACGTATTATCCGGAAGAAAAGCACCCGGTCAGCAAATTGCTTTTTAGAATATACGAGCCCGCCTGCCGCTGGGTGCTTCGGCATCGCAAGACGACCGTAATCGGGGCTCTGATACTCGTGTTGACCACCATCCCCGTTTATTTTCAATTGGGGTCGGAGTTTATGCCACCCTTGTGGGAAGGGGATTTGCTCTACATGCCGACGACGCTGCCGGGTATTTCCGTCACCGAGGCGCAGAAGCTGCTGCAAAAACAGGATCAGATCTTGATGGGTTTTCCCGAGGTCGTGCGCGTGTTCGGCAAGTCGGGCCGCATCGAAAGTTCCACCGACCCTGCGCCGTTCGCGATGATGGAAACCGTGGTGCAACTCAAGCCCGAGAGCGAGTGGCGCAAGATCAAACGCTGGTACCAGTTTTTACCGTCCTTTCTGCAAGAGCCTTTCCGGCGACTGCAACCCGATCACGTTTCGCGCGAGGATTTGATTGACGCGATGGATCAGGCGCTGAAAATTCCCGGGACCACCAACGCCTGGACCATGCCCATCAAGAATCGCATAGACATGCTGAGCACGGGCGTGCGCACGCCGATCGGCATCAAAATTCTTGGGGCCGATCTTAAAAAAATTCAGGAAATCGGCCTCCATCTGGAAATGATTTTGAAGGATGTGCCGGGCACACGCAGCATTTATGCCGAGCGTGTGGCCGGAGGATATTTTCTGGATTTTGATTTGAAGCGCGAGGAGCTCGCGCGGTACGGTCTTTCTGTCGAAGATGCCCAGACCGTCATCATGTCTGCCATCGGTGGTGAAAACGTCACGACGACCATAGAAGGTCGCGAGCGCTACCCTGTCAACGTGCGCTATTCGCGCGAATTGCGCGACGACATAGAAAAATTGAAACGCGTGCTGGTCCCATTGCCCTCGGGTCAAAATATTCCGATGGCGCAACTCGCAGACATACATCAAACATCCGGCCCCTCGATGATTCGCAACGAGAACGGTTTGCTGGCAGGCTACGTGTACGTGGACATGAGGGCCAGCGACATCGGCGGCTATGTACAAAAAGCCAAGAAAGCCGCGGCCGAAAAACTGACATTACCGACCGGCTACACGCTCTTGTGGAGCGGGCAATACGAGAACATGCTGCGCGTGCGCGAACGCCTGAAAGTCGTTGTGCCGCTCACGCTGTTTCTCATTTGCTTCCTTTTGTACATGAACACCAAGTCGGCCGTCAAAACCGGCATCGTACTTTTGGCCGTTCCGTTCTCGCTGATCGGAGCCGTGTGGCTGCTGTGGTTTTTGAATTACAATATTTCGATTGCGGTCTGGGTGGGGATGATCGCGCTGATGGGCCTCGACGCGGAGACCGGCGTTTTCATGTTGATGTTTTTGGACATGTCCTCCAACGACGCGATTCAAAAAGGCCGCATGAACACGCGCGAGGATTTAGACGAGGCGATAGTGCACGGTGCGGTCAAGCGTGTGCGGCCCAAAATGATGACCGTGATGGCCGCGTTTCTCGGATTGATACCTATCATGTGGGCCGTTGGCGCGGGATCCGACATGATGAAGCGCGTTGCCGCGCCGATGATCGGTGGATTGTTCACGTCGTTCGTGCTGGAATTACTCGTGTACCCGGCCGTGTACTCGCTGTGGAAAGGAAGTAAATATGCTAAGAAAATTTAATGTTTTGGCGATGGCGCTTGTGCTACTCGGTACTCCGATTGCATCCCATGCGGGCGAGGGTAGGCTATCGTATGCCTGTTCCGCCTGCGATTTTCACCAAGCCGAAGCAGGCACATGTCCTCAATGCAAGACCACTCTGTCCCGGCAAAAGCTCTGCTACGAATGCCCTACTTGCGGCGTGGCCCAAAATGACCCGGGCACATGCTCGATGTGCGGCGCGGAATTGAGGGAAAAGCTGCGCCGTCAATAAATCATTGATTCGACGGAGGGCATGCAGGCGCGGATTGTTGGGATTGCGCCGACGCATTGTTTTGCGATCCATTTTGCGACTGTGTTGCCAACGTGGGCATTTGGAAACTCTCGAACGTCTGCAGCGAACCGCCCGTTGTTGACCCCGAAGGACCGCCCAGCGGAGATTCCCCGGGACCGATTTCTCTCACGTCTTTGGTTTTGACGTAGAGTGAATCTTCCAAATCTTTGATCTTATCCTTGAGGTCTTTGATCTTTTGCTCGGCATCTTTTTTCGCCTGGCGGGCCTTTTCCTCGTCTTTCTTTAGTTTCGCGTCGCGCTTATCTCTATCGCCTCCGGGGCCGATTTTCCCATCGGGAGGGGAGGGCCAATGATTCGGCGGATTCCAATAGCTCCCATCGCTATCCAGCGCGCTGCGATCATTGACGAATTCAATTTCCCGATCAGCGTTGGCGCCCGCCTGTTTTTCAAGAATCGCCAACTCATCTTTGTTTTTGGCGAGCTGATCTTCCTTCTTCATTTTTTGCCCCTCGGCAGTTTTATCGAAGGCTTTGTTCAAGTCGGTTTTTTTCTGCACGGCCGAAGAATCACCTTTTTTAATTTCTTGATCCAACGCTTTATTCGCGTCCCGCATTTCCGCGGACGTCATTTTATCAGCAGGCTTTCCATTCCAGGACGGCGCAGGCTTCTCGGCCCAGGCAGGGTAGAAAAGGCAAAGGACAAACAACGCGGCAGACAAGAATCGGGATATTGTTTTGCATCGCATGACAGGTGGCCTCCCTTGTGTTGTTAAATACGCCGCCATTTTAAGAGTACAGCTTTCGACATGCAAGCATGCAAATATTTTTTGTTGCAGCTCCGCTTTTATGTTTTTGATGCTGGGGGACACGACCAAAACAGTCGTGTCCCTGTATGCAATATCTGTTGCTGGCTTTCTTGCGAATCGCCTTGACACTGCGCACAGCCATCTATTAATCTCTGAAGATGCGCTGTCTAGGAAGAATAATCCTCACCGCTATTGCTTTTTTGATCCTGTTGTCTTCCTTTCTGTTTCTTCCTCATGCCTTCGCGAAAGGCAATAATTTCGACACCACGCGCATCGAATATGGTTTTAAAGTGCGCAGCGGTAGTGAGTCCATCTCTGGCGGGTTGGCGGGCTTCGGCAACATAGGTGGATTCCCACAGAAATGGGGCGTCATCACGGTTCATTATAGCAGCAAGCCGGAATGGGCCGACGACGTGACAATCAAATATTATGTGCTCGTGCGCGATCGCAAAGGAAAGTCTTCTATGTTCACGGGCAGCGCGAGCTACGTTTCGGTGCAAGCGGGTCTCGATCACGCGGGTTTTATTTTTCTTCACCCGAATTCACTAGCCCGTTATGGCACGGTGAAACGCATCGAGGCGGAGATTTGGTATCAAGGTGTTTTAGCCGATTCCAGGCAATGGCCGGGCAAAAGCAAGGGAACCTGGTGGAACAAAGTAGCGCCTATACCAGGCGCATTGCGGGCCCGATTGTTTACTCCGTTTGAACATGACTACGAAGTGCGTGAAGAGGATATTAAGTTTGTCCTTTCATCATGATCGGAAAAAACCCTGTTCTCGGTGTTGATTTAGGGGAACACAGCGCAAAGTACGTCCTCGTCTCCACGCTACGCAAAGAGCTAGTCATAGAACATTTCGGCGTGGTGGATCTGAAAGATTTACAGAAAATCCGCGCGACCTTAAACGCTAAGGGAGTCAAATCCATTCGAACCGTGGCAGGCATCACGGGCCAGTCCGTTTTTCTGCGATTCGTGCGTCTCCCGCCTGTCCCCAAAAAGCAGATGGATCAGATCGTGCGCTACGAAGCGCAGCAGCAGGTGCCTTTTCCCATCGAGGAAGTGCGCTGGGATTATCAGGTTTTGAGCGCCGCATCCCAGGATGAGCGCGATGTCGTGCTTGTCGCCGCGAAAAATGAAATAGTCCAAGACGTGGTCCGATCGTTGATCGAAGCCGGTCTGCGCCCCGACTTTTTGGACGTGTCGGTTCTCTCGCTGTACAATTGTCTTCTTTTTAATCAGACCATTCACCCGGGCACCTCCAGCATGATTTTGGATATTGGGGCGAAGACAACGCACATGATCGTGGCCGATCGCGGCAGTCTTTGGGCCCGCAACATTCCGATAGCCGGCAATCACGTCACGCAGGCGATATCCGAGGACATGGGCATCCCGTTCGAGGAAGCCGAGCGCGTGAAGACCAGCTTGGACTCGGGCCAAACCAAGATCCCGCAGGCGCAGGCGGCTATGGACAAAGTTTTTGCGCGCTTGATAGCGGAGGTCGGGCGTTCCTTGGGTTTTTATCGTTCGCAATTTCCCAACGCGGTTGTCAACGATATTTTCCTTTGTGGTAGCGGGGCGCTGTTGCACGGCGTGGATAAGGGGTTGAAAGAACGTTTTAATCTGCCCACCAAACGCCTCGATAGCGCGGCAGGTTTCAAAATTTCCGCGGATATCAATGCCGCCGAATTGTCTCGCAGTAAGATTTTTCTCGGCGGAGCGTTGGGTCTCGCGCTGCGAGGCTTAACGGAATGCAGGATGCGCATTGATCTTGTGCCGCACGAATGGCGCCGCGCAAAAGACTTAAAGAAAAAAATTGCGTTTGTCTCGGGTGCTTTTGCGATGCTTGCGTTGGCGGGTATTTTTCAATGGGCTTTTTCATCCCACCTGGCAAGCGACCAGGACGCCAGGACGGCGGTGCTGGACAGTTCCTATCAGGATATGAAAGCGCTCTCTCTTAAGGTGGAAGAATGTCAGGTGGATTTGCAATTGTTGAAGGCCAAATTCCAATGCGTCGAAGATCAACTTCTAGCGGCGCAAATGTGGCCATCAGTTTTGCGCGCTGTCGGAGATGTGTTACCGAAAAACTTTTGGCTTGTGCGCATTGCGGGCGAGAGAATGCAGTCCCTCGCCGCCGAGCCCGGAATGGCTGGATTGTTAACGCTAGAGGGCAAGACATCCGGCGACATAGATCAGGATTTGCCACGTTTCAGAGAAGCATTATCTAAAATCCCTCTCTTTAGCGACGTGGAGATAGCGTCTGCCCAGGTTGATAAAGGCATTGTCGAATTCACACTGAAGCTTAAAGTAAAAGTCCCCATGTTGATCGAGAACTCGCAATGACTATCAAACGCTGGATTCTAGCTGGTTGCGCGGTGGGGTTGTTGATCATGCTCTTCGTTGTCTGGATGGCGCAAGTCGCCTCCAGCCGCCAGAATGCCGCCCAAGGGCAATGGCAGGAAAAGATCTCGCAGATGCGTGCGCTGACAAAAAATGGGTCATGGATACCCTCGCTCGAATTGTTGCGAGGACTCGAGGGGCAGAGCCAACAATTCACGGAGCAATGGAATGACTTGCTTGCGGGGCTGAAGAAATCGGAGCTCATTCCTTTCTACTCCAACGCGCTGGAATTCAAGGGGGATCTCTTCAAGCTGCAGCGCAACTTGCTGGCGCACGCGCAGGTGCTCTCGATAGAAATTCCTCCGGACATCGGGTTTAAGCAATACACGGGCAAGGAAATTCCGCCGGCCAGCGAGCTCGCGATGCTTTCCTACGAACTGGTTTTGATCAGAGAGTTTTTGGAATTGCTGTTGGATTGTCCGGTAGCCCAGGTGAAAGAATTGGAGCGCGGTCCAGCTGGACAACGAAGCATTGGGAAAGACGAGGCGCCTCTCTATCATGATTTCTCGTTCACCGTGCGTTTCCATTGTTCCACGCAAGCTTTCCAGAAATTTTTGAGACAATTGCTCGCCCCGGGTTCCTTTTTTGTCATGGAGAATCTGGATTTGCGATTGAGGTCCGCCAACGCGCTGGAAGTGACAGGGACGGTACGTGCAATAACCTTTTCAGCAGGGAAGGCAGAGCCAAAGTGAATAGCCAAAACCCCATCTTGGGATTTTTTCGGTATTGGGATCGCATATTTTTTTACGCGACCCTTCTTTTTCTCGCCGTATTTTTTCTCTCTTTCAGAAATGATGTGCGTCAATTTTCCGGCAGGGTAGAGCAGGATACTCGCTTTCTGCGTCGCGTGGCTGCCACACCCTCCGTGATAGATGTGGTTTGGGTTGCGCGGCTAGCGCATCGCATGACGGATCCGCAAGCTTTTGTTCGTCCTCCGGCGAGAAACTTGTTTGCCGTGTTGCGGGACGAGGTACCCGTTGTTGCCAAATATCCTAAAGCAGATGCGGATGAATTTTCTCGCGCGTCCAAGAAACAGGGATTTTCGCTGGTCAAAATTTATCGTCAGCCCGTGAAATTACTATTCAAAGGATATTTGCAATTGCCGGATGGCAGCTTCAGCCTTCAAATCAATTGGGCCGGACAAACCGACTTCAAGGAAGTGGGGGAAACCATTCGCGGCTATCGTATCGAGCGTTTCGAGAAAGTTGTCGGCACCAAAGAGATTCAAAACGGCCTCCGTTGCGATGTGGACAATTCGTACGTGATCATCCACAAGGAGCCTGCCCCCCCCATTACGTTGAACAAAGGCACGATGATGAGCGAAAAAGAATTATTTGCAAAGATTTCAGACGGACAAAGTGGCAACATCACCGTTGCGCATGTCGGGTCTAAAATCAGGGATTACAAAGTGCTTGACATCACGGAAGATGAGGTTTTACTATCCAATACGGCAGACGAAAAAACTGTGTTGAAACGCGCAAGATAACCCAACTGGTCCTTTCCTTGATTTCTATTGAGACGTTGCATAAATTTTCCAGAGCGTTGCTATGTGCTCTGATGCTCGTGGCCATGTCGCCATTTTGTCTGGCGGACGACGATGCGTCATCTGCCACCGCCGCCGTGGGCGATGCCATAAAGCTCTACGACGAAGGCAAACTGGACGAAGCGCAGGCCGCCTTTGAAACCAACGTGAAGGCCAATCCCTCCGATACCATAAGCCGTCGCTACATTCGCAGCATTTTGTCTATCAAGCGCAAGATGGCGCATATGGACGAGAACGTGCTGGAGCGGGACAGGATATTGGACGTGCGCCGTGCTTGGATTCCGATAGACCGCAGCGGCGAAGCGCAGGACAAAAATTCTGCGGGCGGCGGGAACGGCGCGCTGGCATCGGCCGTGCGCGAGCGCGTGAAACAAGTTATTCCTCAGATTGATTTTACCGACGCGCAAATCCGCGATGTGCTGTCGTATCTTTCTAAGGTGGGCGGTATCAATATGGTGTTCGACGAGGGCGGCAACGGCGATGTGAGCAAGGCGCTGGCATCCCGTATCACGATAGCCTTAAACAACGTGCCTTTAAGTGAAGCGCTGAAATATATTTTGAGTGCCAAGGGCCTCACGTTCCGCCTCGATGATTATGCGATCGTAATATCCAGTCCCTCGCGCCTCAAGAGCGTGGAGATGGAGACGCGCTATTATCACTTGTCCAGCGGCAATGGAACATTCTCGCCCCATAAGTTTGGGGCAGACAAGAAGGGTTTTGACACGGAAGATTCTTTCGAAGCTAGCCAGGACACAGACAGCGAGGCGGATGCAGTCACGACGGCCTCCCTGACGATCAAAGATGTTCTGGAACAAAGTGGCGTGCCATTCCCCTCCGGCAGTAAAATCTTTTTGGATCAGAGGACAGGAGTTCTTTTGGTTCGCAACACCCCCGGTAATCTGGCGATCATTGAAAAAATCATCTCTGCTCTGGACGTGACTCCGTATCAAGTGGCCATCGAAGCAAAATTCGTGGACGTTGTGGAATCCGCTGCGCGTGAATTGGGGCTGGAGGCTTTTCTTACGGGCGATTTTGGCGTGACCAAGCAGGGAGGAATAAACGATCTCACGATTCACTCGGACGCGAACAATCCGGTGTTTGGCCAATACAGAACCGCTGGGGATGGCCGCGGTGGCATTAGCAAAGGCATTCGTTTTTTGAGTGAGGCAACGAATGCCAACAACCCGGCTGGTAATATTTTTAGCTTTGCCCAAACGCTCACGCAGCCGCAATTTCAAGTTGTGCTGCACGCGCTGGAACAAAGCGGCATGGCCAATGTGCTTTCTGCGCCCAAGATCACGACCGTGAATAATCAAGAAGCCCGCATCGAGGTCGTGACAGAAATCATTTATCCAAGCACCTACGAAGTGACGGCTGCTACCACGAGCGCTGTCGGTGCCGTGATTACGCCGGGCGTTGCCATTCCCGGAGGCTTTGTGACGCGCGATACGGGCGTGATTCTTACGGTCACGCCGAGCGTTGGGACGGACACCAAGGTGATTAGTCTCGGACTTAAACCCGAGGTGAGCGCATTGTCGAGTTGGAATAATTTTGGCATAGCCGCTGGCCCTGGCGCTTTGGGTTCCAACGCGATACCGATTTTGCAACCGGTCTTTACCACGCAGACAGTCAGCACAAACGTGATGGTTAGAGACGGCGAAACCGTTGTCCTCGGCGGCTTGATTCGTGAAGTGACGGACACAAGGGACGACAAGATTCCAATACTCGGCGACATACCCGGCATAGGCCGCGCGTTTCGCAATGAGTCGGAGACCACGAGCAAGAGGAATTTGCTGATTTTCGTAACCGCCTATTTGCTCACGCCAGATGGCCAAACCGTGCGAACGCCGCGCTACCCGAAAGCGAAGATATTCAATCCATGAGAAAAACAAGCAGGCATGCCATGGCGATGATAGCTGCCGCATTTTTTGCGGTTGTTTATGCACCCGTCCCTCTTTCCTTGGCAGGTGAAGACGAGGTCCCTGCGCCTGCTGTATCGGGCTTCGCGGACATCGCACCCGCCGCAATGGTTGTGGATATGGCCAAGCGCGAACGCAAACAGCCTAGTGCGTCGGGAGAGACATTCCAGACCGCGATGAAACTCTACGACGAAGGCCGATTGGACGAGGCCCAGACGATTTTGGAGAAGATTGCCCAGGAAAACCCCTACGACCGTGACAGCCGGCGCATGTTAAAAAGCATTCTCTCCATGAAACGCAAATTGGCCGCGCGCGATCAAAATATTGTCGAAAGGGATCGCATTTTAGATGTGCGCCGCGCTTGGCAGCCGCTCGATCATGTCCGGGACGAGAAGGAAGGTGGCGCTGAGAATGCGCGTGATGCTAGGGCAAAATGGATGGAAGAAAAGTTGCAGCAGAAAATTCCAGAGATTAATTTTACGGACGCCAAACTTCGCGATGTCGTGGCGTATCTAGCGAAAATCAGCGGCATCAACATTCTTTTGGACGACGATAGGGCGAGTCAGGGCGAGGAAACAGTGGAAGAAATTGAAGCGGGTGAAAAGCCCACCCCGTCCAAAGACGAAAGCTCCGGAGCAGGAGCTTTTGCTTCTGGCGTGACCATTGCTCTCAAAGACGTTCCTCTGATTGAAGCACTTAATTACATTCTTACGCCCAAGGGACTCAAATACCGAATAGACGAGTACGCGGTGGTGATCGCCTCAGCGCAGAAACTGGAAAGTGGCGAGATGGAGACGCGCAATTATCATCTCGCAAGCGGCATAGGGACTTTCGTTTCCGTGCGCAAGGCCAAGTCAGCCGCAAAAGAAGACCTCACGCCGGAGAAGGTCAATTCTCTGACGATTAAAGATGTGCTAGAACAGAGTGGCATTCCCTTTCCCGAAGGCAGCAAGATATTTCTCGACGCGAGAACGGGCACGCTGATTGTGCGCAATACGCCGGGAAATCTGGCGACTATCGAGAAAATTCTTGGCGCGTTGGACGTGACACCCTTTCAAGTGGCGATCGAAGCAAAATTCGTGGATATTAATGAAGACATGGCCCGCGAGCTGGGTTTGGAATCCTTTTTGACGCGAAATCTGCCAATCACCTACACGCGCGATCCGAATTTGGTGGTGGGCGCGAGCGCGGGCAATGCCACGAGGGGACAATTTCCTAGTTCGACGGTTGCCAACGAGGGATTTTCACGCGGTCTGCGATACCTGGAAACCGCTGCCGGAGTGCCCAGGGGCAACATATTTAGTTTTGCCAGCGTCCTTACTCAGCCGCAATTGCAGCTCGTGCTGCACGCTTTGGATCAAAGCGGTATGGCCAATGTTCTTTCCGCGCCCAAGGTCACGACGGCCAACAATCAGCAGGCTAAGATAGAAGTTGTCACGGAGATTTTTTATCCCACTCAGTTTGAAATCACGCCCGCCACTACCAACGATCAAGGTAGCGTCGTAACGCCGCCCGTAGTTATTCCGGGTGGTTTCGTGAGTCGTAACGTGGGCATACAACTGGACGTGACACCGAGCGTAGGTTCGGACAAGAAGACCATCAATCTCACCCTAATACCCGAGGTGAGCACGTTAGCGGGATGGCAGGACTTTGGCATCACCGTCGGCGCGAATTTTCCCGCCATCCCTATTTTGCAGCCGATTTTCACGTCCAAAAACGTGACTGCGAGCATTGTCATCAACGACACAGAAACTGTCGTGCTCGGCGGCCTCATTAAAGATGAGACTACAACCCAGGCCGACAAAGTCCCCGTTCTCGGAGACATCCCGTTTTTAGGCGGCGCATTCCGCACCAACACAGAAGTCTCCACAAAGAAAAATCTCCTAATTTTCGTGACCGCCTATCTCTTGTCTCCCGAAGGCGAGACAATCAACGGGCCCTATTACAAGAAAACAAAAATTTTCAATCCGTAGGTTCCTAATGGAAATGATTGAGGGCGCTAGCTTGGGGTTCTTGAGCAGCGACTCACCGGGAGCGCGTGGGCCCCATTGAGCGAATGCGGCGAATGGAGACGGCGGCAATTATAGCCGAGGGTCCATGAGCCGCATTCGCCAATGGGGTACGCGCGGAGGCGG
>CAZOWS010000055.1:0-2646 GCA_964583365.1 uncultured Actinomycetota bacterium | reverse complement strand
AGATTTTCCCAGGCGCCGTAGGGGTTTTGGAGCTCAATCCCCGCCGCAGCCCGCTGCAAATCGCTGCCGGTGAAAAGTGCATCGGAAAGCGTTCCGGAGTCCGAGAAATAGACGAAATGGAAGAAGTCACCCTTGCGCTTGATTAGCAAATGCAAGGCGCCTTCTTTATCCAACAATTCCGCCACATCGCTCTGCGAGCCACGAAGGGCAGCGTTTAGCTGCGCGCGAAGAGATGCTGGATACGGACGGGCGCGATAGGTTTGCAATGCCTGTTGAAGCCGATGATGAATGTCTTTGAGATCGAGGACCCTACGAATGGATGGCTTAAGTACTTGAGATGCAGGGGCAATGTATTCCCCCGCCATAGCGTCGGTCGGCGAAAAAAGTATCGCGACGGATAAGGAAATAGAAATCCCTTTCGATAGAGCGTTTCTCAGCACACCATGCCCCCTTCTCTTTGTTCATTATACGCTCCTAATTAGCATTTGTCAAGGGGTGCAAAAATATAGAATGCTGATGCGACGCATTTTACGAGTATTTATATGGCCAATCTAAATAGGGACAACTCTAAATCTCTAGATGCTAATCATCGTGACGGCAGAAAGGTCGTTGACCGTCGCACAGGCCGTCTGGCACATACTGCAACCGTCGCATAGACCGGGGACAATCATCGGCTTGCTCTGACGAATGATCAGGGCTTGGTCTCTGCGGGGACAAGCCACGTAGCATAATTGGCAGTCGCTCCCGCTGTACGCGAGGCAGCGTGAGACATCTAAGCGAGCAATTTGGCGCAAATAAGGGGACATAACCCGATTTAGAACTCGCTTCCGCGAGTTCTCGCATTGAGAGGAATGGATTGTTTTCAACGGCAAAGTTGGCTTTTCTAAATCGGGATTGTGTCCCCTTATTTGATGCTCGTGAAACTTGGCAAAAAGACCCTGAAACAATTGGCCTGGCAGCGATTTCAGAAATTCCCGTCGGGTGGGCATATGCCTCCTATAAAAATAGGGGGACACAATCCCGATTTGAAAAGCTAAATCGGGTTATGTCCCCCTATTTTTACACGCGTAGAGATCAAAACATTGCCTGCAGGCGCCCATGGCGGGCGTCCAACCGGGCATTTCCCGGGCGATCACCGAGGCCACGTCGACGCCCTCTCCCGTCCATTCTCGTACGGTTTCATGGCTTGGGAATTGGCAGAGCGGGCAGCGCAGGCCGCCTTCCCCGAGCGTCATGGTGAGGCGTTTGTCCCGCGCGATCGCGATCAGTTCGGCCTGGGTTCGCAAGCGGTCGGATTGCATTTCTTGAAACATGCTCTCCCGCCGATCTGCATCCCATGGAGAGAAGGCCTTCTCCCATTCTTTTCTCCGCGCGTGCATGGGGACTGGCAAGTCAAATCCCCTCCGGGTCATGCGCGCATCGATGGTGAGATTCCACAAAATACGGAAACGCTCCCGTATCAAATCATCCTCGACGGAATTTTGGCCGCCGAGCGGCGCATGCGGCGAATAGTCAAAGGCCGGGCTGAGCATGTCGTTGACATGCATCCATTCGTGCCGCAAAAAAGCCTCCAAATACGAGCGCTGCAACAACCGGCCGGGTTGCAAACGCATCAATACCATCGTGCACACACCTTCCCTGTATAGATCGGCCCCTTCTTCCTTTGTCGTCCATACCCGTTTTATGAAGTGTTGCCTATCCGCTTGGGCCAGTGATGGAAATTCACCTATAATTCGCTCGAAGAAAACTTGAATGCCGAGTTTCTCGAACCACTCGGCGTATAGGCTACCAAAGCGGCTTTCTTGCCGTTGCAAATCCTCGTAGATTTTATTTCTTTGGGCATGAAAGAGGGCGCGAACGCCGGGTTCATTTGCGTCCTTCACGGACAAGAACACCGCTTCCTCCAAGAATGTCGGATCAAATCGAAGGCTCGGCACCATGCTTTCTACCCCTCCTCAATACCCTTATTCTTCAACGAGCACGACGTGCAACCGCTGGCTTCCCTCGGCGTGGGCGAATGCACGGGCAAATCATTTCTTCCGGCGGTGATACCCATCGCCTCGCAATCCTGGACCACGAAGGCGAGGGCAAATTCGGCCGCGCATCTCAGCCATGGGGCCGAAGCATGCCGGGACATACGCAAAGCGAAAGAGGGGAACCATTGGCCAATATGCTCTTGCAAAAACCGCAGCATCGCCTCCTGGCACGTTTCCGCCGCAGTCGTATCATTCCCCTCTTGCGCCCATGCCTGCTTGAAAAGCAAGAATTGCGAAAATTCGCATTCCAGCGAGGCATGATCGACACGTTCGCGAACATTCGCGGACGATTGAAGTCCAAAAGCGTTGTAGAACGCGGCAATATCCGCCAATTGCTGGGGCTCGCGAAAGGAATGTTCCTCGCCGTATTCCAGTTCGTACGGCGGACACTTTCCATGCGCCGAATGGCCAAACAGGCTTTCGTGATCCCTCTGCGCGTCTTGCGGTCTTAGGCGGGCAAGTTCGCGCAGCATGGCAGAGAGCGGCCCCGCGATACGATAACCCGCTTCTTCGTCAAGCTGTCTCGCCGCCTCTTGCCACGGTTGACATGAAATAAGGGGACACGATCCCAATTTCAAAATCGAAATTTGGTCATGTCCCCTTATTTCAT
>CAZOWS010000054.1:0-3323 GCA_964583365.1 uncultured Actinomycetota bacterium | reverse complement strand
TCGCATTGACATCGTTGTCAATGTGCACGGGCATGCCAAAATGCTTACGAAATAGTTCCGACGCGCGAACTCCATCCCAGCCCGGCACATTCACGAGCGTGTGAATTATTCCTTTGTAACTGTCCACTAGCCCGGGAATGCCGATTCCAGCGCCAGCGACCGAAGACTTCAAAATACCGGCCACGCGCAACAAAACCACGATTTCCTCAGCCGCTTTGCGCGCAAAATCGTCCGGCCGACGATGCTCGCGTGTTAAAAAAATGCTTTGTCCCAAAACCCGACCCGTTTTATCCAACAATCCAAGTTTCGTGTTCGTGCCACCAAAATCTATTCCTAGTGCTAGCGAGGGCAACTGCCTCGCATCATTGCGCGGGGTGGACTGCGTAGCGGAAAATAGTCGTGACATGTTATCTATCGCCTCATGCCAACGCCAGGCCGAATAGCGTATTGCAATTGGTCAAAGTCTGAGAGGCCAAAATCTCCAAAGATGTCCCACGCAATTGGGCCATGCGCGCAGCAGTATGCACCACGTATCCCGGTTCGTTGGGCTTACCCCGCATAGGCTCGGGCGAGAGCCACGGCGCGTCTGTCTCCAACAATATTTTATCCGCCGGGGCTTTGACCGCCACGTCTTGTACCTCCTGCGCCTTCTTAAAAGTAAGGATACCAGAAAAAGAAAGATAAAATCCGAGATCCAAACATTCCTTCGCAAAATCCCAATTGCCGCTGAAGCAATGAATCATTCCGCGCAACCCCTTCGCGCAATATTTTTTCAAAGACGCTACGGTTTGCCCTGCACTTTCCCGATGATGCACGACCACGGGCAAATTCCTTCGCACCGCCATGTCCAGAAATCGCTCGAATACCTCGACTTGCTTTTCCCGGGGCGACAAATCGTAATGATAATCCAGTCCTACTTCCCCGATCCCAACAATCTTCTCGCGCCCGAGCAGGTCTTCAACCAGGCGGTATGTTTCTTCGGTCACGTCCTTGGCATGATGCGGATGAATCCCCACGGTCCCGAAAACGGAAGGAGTTTGCGCAGCCAGTTCCACTACACGCCCACAAGATTCAAAATCATCGGAAGCATTAATTATCCAAGCCACCCCAACCGCCCGCGCGTTGGCGATCACGCCCGCGCGCTCACTCGGACCCAAATTATCGATATGCGCATGACAATCAACCCAAGTCATGGATCCATTCCTCTTAACCCTCTCCCCGCGGGAGAGGGTAGGGTGAGGGGAAAGCGGGTAAAAGAGAAAGTGGGGCAAGGGATATTGTTTTCAGGGGACTCGCGCAGGCGCGCAAAGCTTGGTTTGTCCCGGCGCGCTTCATGCCGGGACAATTTGCGCGCCGAGCGGTAGCGGGCATGCGCCGCAGGAGCGCATGAACCGCGTCCCCTGAAAACAATATCCCTTGCCCCACTTTCATCGTCGAATAAAAGGTTTTTATCACGATTTCAAAACGTCTTTAGGAAACAACGGCGCCAGCACTCCAAGCGACGTCCCAGGGACGAGCAATCCCCATTGCGTATCACGCGCATAATCCGCTTTATGCCCAGCCATGCCAAGCTGATTAAATATTTTAGCTGCGATGCCCGGCATAACAGGGCCCACAACAACAGCCAAAAAGCGAATCGTTTCTGCCAAATCGTAGAGCGTGCGCTGCAAGCGCGACTCTTGGGCCGGGTCCTTCGCAAGTTTCCACGGCGCGGCCTCCTCCACCTTGCGATTGGCTAATTGCACAAGCCCCCAGGTCTTCGTGAGAATCCCGCAAAAATCTAGCTCATCCGCAAGAACAACAATTTCTTTGGCAAGCGCTGCCGCTGTTTCGGATAATTCCTTATCGGCTTGCCCCGGCGCTGCGGGCATAACGCCTTTGCAATACCGTTGAATCATGGACAAAACGCGGCTGACAAGATTGCCCAAATCGTTTGCCAAATCACTGTTGTAGCGCGTCTCAAAATTCTCCCAACTAAAATCACCGTCGCGATCGAAAGAAATCTCCCGCATCAGATAATAGCGCAAGGCGTCCGGGCCATAACGCGCGACCGCTTCAGCCGGCTCGATTTTGTGACCGTCACTTTTGCTCATCTTGGCGCCCTTGACGTACACGAACCCGTGACCGAATATTTTTTTGGGCAAAGGCAAACCGGCCGACATCAGCATCGCGGGCCAAATCACGCAGTGAAAGCGCGTGATGTCCTTGCCCACCACGTGCACGTCCGCGGGCCAGCGGTCTCTAGCGCCAGTCCAGTAATTGATCAACGCGTCGAACCAAACGTAAACAACCTGCGAAGGATCGCCCGGCACCGGTATCCCCCACTCGATGCTCGACCGGCTAACGCTAATGTCTTGGAGTCCGCCTTTCACGACATTGACGATTTCGTTGCGCCGTATTTCAGGACAAATGAATTGCGGATTTTTTGCGTAATGATCGAGCAGCGGCTGCTGATACTTGGAAAGCCGGAAGAAATAATTATTCTCCTCTATCCATTGCGGCTTCGAGTGATGCACAGGACAGACGCCCTCCACCAAATCCTTATCGGTCAAGAAGGCCTCACAAGAAACGCAATACCAACCCTCGTATTTGCCTTTGTAAATATCCCCGGCCGCCTGGATTTTCCCAAACAGCTCGGCCACCGCCTTGCGATGGCGCGGCTGACTCGTGCGCATAAAATCATCGTAGGTGATTTGCAACAACGCCCAGACCTCTTCAAATTTTCCGGCCATGCGATCGCAATAGTCCTGCACGGCAATACCCTCCGCGCGCGCCTGTTTCTCGACATTGAGGCTATGCTCGTCGGTGCCCATCAAAAAGAGCGTGTCCTTCCCCATCAATCGAGCAAAACGCGCTCTGACGTCCGCACCTACTTTCTCGTAGGCCGTTCCCAAATGCGGCGTGCTGTTCACGTAATCTATCGCGGTAGTGATAAAAAATTTATCCGTCATGGGGCGCTTGCTCCCTTAAAACCCAGCGTCAATAACATTTTTTCCAGCATCAATTTGAGCGGCATGTTGAATTCCAAATCCGCGGCCATCGTCTCTGTCATCGCGATCGCGGTCTCGACGCGCGTTTGATTCCATCGCTTCCCAATTTTTATCAATTGTTCTTGCCTATCGCTATGCATCAAAAGCCCTGGTTCATTCCTACCCGCAATCCAAATATCCCTCAGCAGCGTTTCCAAACCCACGAGCACGCTGCGCTCTTGTCGCCGCTTGGCATCGCGCGCCTCCGACTCCTCGTCCGACGGCGGTTTGGCCATGGCCACCAGACCCTCCACCGTGGCCAGCACACTCTGGAAGCTATTGGTCTCCAAGCCC
>CAZOWS010000053.1:0-4349 GCA_964583365.1 uncultured Actinomycetota bacterium | reverse complement strand
AGAGGCAGATCTAGCAGGCTACAACGTGTATCGCGATGGGACCAAGATTAACAGCGTATTGGTGAGTACGATGCAATACAAAGACAGCGCTTTAAAAAATGGGACAAGCTACAGCTATCAAATCAGCGCGGTAGACAACTTCAAAAACGAGA
The DNA here is from genome assembly GCA_964583365.1 of uncultured Actinomycetota bacterium. Taxonomy (GTDB): domain Bacteria; phylum Auribacterota; class Ancaeobacteria; order Ancaeobacterales; family CAZGMX01; genus CAZOWS01. Next base: position 4,197 of record CAZOWS010000053.1, on the reverse strand, counting down.
GCGGCAAAAGCAATGGGACCAGCGCAATACCAAAAGACACAACAATGCCATCTGCCCCGGCAGGGTTGAACATCAATGATCCTGGCGACGGAGCTACGTTGCTACTTCAATGGGTTCCGAATGGCGAGGCAGATCTCAACGGCTATAATGTATACCGTAATGGGACAAAGCTAAGCAATATGCCAATGACTGCTTCCAACTATACAGACAGCGGCCTATCCAAGGGCAACGCGTACAGCTATGTTGTTAAAACTCAAGACACATCCGGCAACGAGAGCCCCGCATCACTGGGCGTTTCTGCAAGCCCTGGCGCTCCATTCACACCGACATTGCTTAGTGCTGCATCTGGCAGTGCCAGCAGCGTGCTTACATGGAGCACAAACACGGAGAATGATTTTGCGGGCTACGACATCTATGAAAAGGTCATCGTGTACATGCCGACCGGCGGGGGAGGCAAATTCGGTGGAGGGAGCATGGTGCCCGTGTATGCCTATCAAAAGCGAAACACTGCAAATATATTGCAATCCACGTACGCAATAAACGGTTTGGAAAATGGGAAAACGTACACTTTTGTTGTGACGGCAAAGGATATATTTGGCCTTGTGAGTTCTTACTCCAATGAGTTGTCCGTAACACCTGTCGCTGTTACTGCATCCCTGCAGAATCTTGATGCACTTAGTACAGACCCCAAGAAGACACCAAGTATTCCTGCTGATCTCTCAGGCGATATGCCCCAGATTATCATAGCAGGCGACATTAGCGGGGATACGCGTGTGGATTTCTTTATGACGAACGAATCATTGCAAGGAAGGCTTCTGGTTTCCTCAGCAGAGACAGTGCTAAACCAAACGGATTGGCAAGAAGCAACACAGGTATGGATTGGCGATAACGTGGAGGATATTGTGCGTGCGGCGCTCATGATGGACGTCGACCGAGATGGTCACTTGGATTTAATTGTTTCCTCCAAGCAGGGCTTGAGAATCTATAGAAATGATCAAAAAGGTCATTTTGTCGACGAGTCCAATGCACGTGCGGATGGTATTGGCGCGGATATTCGTGCCCTATCATCCGGTGATTTGGATCAGGATGGAGCGCTAGAATTGATTGTAGGATTTTCAGACAGAATTGAAGTGTGGGAAAACGATGGGAATGGAAATTTTAAGCGCGGTTGCCTTCTAAAAAGTCAGGAAGCACTGGACAAAACGCTTGCTGCGGATAGTCGGCACGTGGTACTCGCCGACATCAACAACGATGGCAAAACAGATATCGTCGTAGCGGGCAATCCAAATTCCCTATGGATTAATACGGGACATGGCATCTTCATCGAGGAGACATTTCGTTTGCAAAGTGCCGTGGCATCCAAGGATGTTGTTGTGGCCGATATGGATGGGGATCAAAAAGATGATTTCTTGTTTGTGAGGATGGACGGTCTGGTCAGCCTGCAAATCAACGACGGCAAGGGATTTTTTGTGGATGAAACACAAAAGCAGGGTCTCCAAGCTTTGGAACAAATTCTATGTGCGGATGCAGGGGATCTAGACGGCGACTTGAAAAAGGAAATCGTTCTCGGACGCAAAGACTCGTTGATCGTACTATCGAAAGCCGTGACAGGAGAATTTGAAAGCAGAGAGCTATCCCATCCTGCAGCTAGCGCTCGGTTGCAGGATGTAGATAATGACGGCAATTTAGATATTGTCTGTATCGGACCCGATCCGAAAGGATATGCTCAAGGCACTGTATATCTAAACAATGGCCTCGGTCATTTTGCTACTACCAAAGAACTTAAGGGGATACGGTCCCCTTAAGCGCAGTTCAACTAAAACTTATACGCCAATTTAAGTTCCATGTAATGCTGGGCAACGGTCTCTGTGCCTAGCCGTACAGGGTGATCAATTTCATCGGTTGATGCAGCTCCAGCGTTTTTGAAAATTACGGACGGGTGATCTATGTTGCTCAGACCCCATAGGACATCGAAGCGGTAGGACGCTGCGATTTGCAATTGCGAGCTCAACGGATAGATCAAAGAGGTCTCGGTATCCAATCGAGGTACAAAACGATTCGCCGAGAGATCTTGCAAGACATCAAAATTATTAACAGCGCCGCGCCCTGCGAAGGATGCGTTGCGAAAAGATTGACTGCCAGTGTAATTTACGGCGTCATTGTAAAAACCGCCTATGAGTTTGCACGTCAAATCGATCTTGCCAAATAAATGTTTGCGTGACCGCATGCCCACTCTTCCGCCAAACAAATTGTCCTGCAAGGATTCCACAGTTTTTGTAGTGACGACGCCAGCATTGTTGACGTTAATGCCGCGTGTGGCGAGCTCAAAGTCTTGATTAACATGGCTAAAACCCCAACCGATGATGCCGTCGATCTGCAAGTCTTTGCAAATGTAGAGATTGTTCCGTATCACGTCTACGGCGACATCGAATTGCTGGGACTCGTAGCTAAAATAGGCGTCCGCAAGGGAATTCAAATCGTTGGGTTTTCCCCCTATTTCTATAGCAGATCCATTCGCAGCACCACCTATAATAGTTTGTTTCCCTAATTCATTCAGCAAGGGTATCACGGAAGCCCTTTTGATCAATCCTCCAACTCCTTGATCTGTGCCTGCTTGTACGCCTCTATAATCATCATTCTCTAGAGTTGCGCCCAAGAAACTGGCTGCCAGGGAGAAATCGCCATCAATCGTATGTTCTACCAGGATATCACCAAAGCTACCCAGGCCCTGGGTGTCGAATTCGTTTGGATTTCCTACCGTTTGCGTTGCGACATTTTGCGTTTCATCTTGCGGTTGAATCAGTTTGTAATTCTTTCTATCAAGGAAATACGCACCTCCACCGACTTCAACTTTAGTGTGCACTGCTTTTTTCACTGGTGCAGTGCATGTTGCGACGGATACGTGTTCCGGCGCTGGGGCAACCTTCGTCAGGACTGGAGCAGTAGGGGTAGGTGTTAGGACCGGCGCGGGTGGCGCTGAAACTGTATTTTTAACAGGTGTTGAAATAATCGCATCTTTGGCGGAAACAGTTAAGGTTACTGTGTCGTCCACGGAATCAGAATAAGCCGAAGAAACAGAAAACAAGCCTGATACCAGCAAGGATATAGTAAGAATTCGTAGGTTTTTCTGCATCTTTCCCCCCTTTGCGTTGGACTTAACGAACGAGATTATCGCCGTAGTGCATTTTTTGTCAACAAGTTATGCGATGGGACAGATTTCTACTCCAGGATTCGAAATTGCGATTCGCTCTCTTTTTCCAAGAGTCCTTGTGCAATCGTTTTACCAATGATGGTCGTGACCACGAGCGCTGAACCGATGGCCAGATAAAGGAGAAGCAGCGCCCGCCAAGGGATGGCAGGGAATGCCAATTCTAAAATGGCTGTAAGTAGCGTCAGATTCATGACGGTTGGATATGTCATGGTGTAGTGAAGTACCGCAAACGCATGTTGGGCCAGTCCCTTTCTTTCTTTTGGGAGAGCAAGACCTGAGGCCTGCGGTTTAATGATTTCGATACGGGAACATTTCCGCAGATAGGTCATCAAGGCGCGATTGCGAGAATCGTGCATGGCGAGAGTCAGAACTTGTCCCAGCGCGGCAACAATTCCCAATCCGACAAAAAGGGAATATCCTGTTTTATATAACAATCCTAATCCCAACGTTGCTGGAACGAGCAAGTTTACGATGTAATGGTTGATGAAATCGTAGTACATGCCCGTGAGGGAGCTACTCTTTTCCATGCTGGACCCCGATTTCTGCATAGTCCGGTACCGGGCTACTTCTCCGTCCATGCAATCCAAGATGTACCAGAACTGCAAAAGCAGAGCTCCTGCAATAAAAAGTACGCTGGACGGAGACAGGAAAAATAGTGTGGAGAGTATACCCGTTACTATCATCGTAAAACTTACTTGATTGGCTGTGGCATTAGTGGGGAGAAGAAGGCGCGTGAAATAAATGGAAAAAAAACGTGAGACATAACGCATGTAGACGTTGGAACGATCCCGTTGAGCGGTCCACTGGCAAATTTTTCGAAGTTCAGCGATGCTTTCCATTAGTCACCATTAATGTTTCTGCATTGCGAATGATTTCTTGAGGATGGCGGAGATAATATTGCAAAATGAGTGCGTCTTGCATTCCTGAAGGGCTGTCGGAATTGTCGTACTCGATCGCGTCCGGGGCTTGGATCAACGGGGCAATTT
>CAZOWS010000052.1:0-6075 GCA_964583365.1 uncultured Actinomycetota bacterium | reverse complement strand
AGACATCGTCTTCGGGGTGCACATCCTTTTCGTACGGGTCGGCTTTGCGCAAAGCTTGCACGACCTGGAGCACTTCTTCCCATCGAGACTGCAACTCTTTGAGTTTCGCCTCGGACATGCCAACAAAATCTTCACCCCTCAGGCGGGCTTTCTCTTTCTGCTCCAAATATTTCTTCAGCAATTCCTGTATCGGCGTCCGACGATCTTTAGCCTTTTGCCATAGCTTTCTAACGCTATCCAAGGTCTTCTTCAGGCCAACTTCTTCCAGGTCGCCCGCCTTGCTGCGCATCGCTTGATCCAAAAATTGGGTCATCCAATCAAAGCTTGCGTCAAATTCATCAAAGAATTCTACGAGCGCCGGGAATATCCAGTCCTCGATAGAAGTTCGGCCTGTCCTCTCCATCATATGCCCTGCAATCGGACTGGGGACAACCGCGATATTTGCCTTCGTGGTTAGGTCGCCCTCGTTTTCCTGCGGGATGGCGATGGGCGGCTCTGCTTGGGCATTCTTCTTTTCCAGCCACATACGGACCAATGCTACTTCCAGGCGATCTTCCAGAGGAAAGTCGTCGGGTACATCTACACCAGCAGACTTCATTTGACGCAGCGCCAGACGAAGTCTTTCTAGAATATTTTCATAGCGCAAGTTCAACTCGATAAGGTCATAGGATTCACCCTCTTCCGGGATGAACGTGGTCAACGTCTCCTGCTCTGCCATCCACATTTCAATGGGATCGACAATCGAGTCCGTACGATCCTCGGCATCGCTGCATGCATACAGATGCTCCACATCCGATCTAACTTGCGCAACATCCATGGATTTTTCAGTTAGGCTGTACAATGCTAGGAGGGCAGTTATCCATTTTTGCTTAGCATCTTCCAATTCTCTTCTCAACTCATCAACCTGCACGCGGCCCGGTTCCCAAGGTAAAATAATATTCGCATGGATTTCGTCAAACTCGCTATTAGCCAAATCCGTAGCCCTCGCGACAGCCGTTTCGAATGCTTCGTTGTTGAGCCTTTGCAGCATTTCTGGCATGACCACGCCAGCAACTATATAAGGAGCCAGAATACCCGTTGTGCTTGAAAGGACATCGAGAATAGCCGCCGTGGATTCCGCCTTGTCCAGAGGCCGCAGCACCAACAAATCCCAATCCTCCACAAGGCTTTGTATCCAACTTTCAGGTAATACCTGATTGGCCCATTCGACACGCTGGCGCAGAACATCCATCTCTTGGCCGAGCTCCTCTTGATGCGTTTCTAGATAATCCAAAGCGCTGGCCCTACGTTTGCTCATTATTTCAGGAAGTTTGGGGCTGAACTTTCTGGAGACAGTTTCAACCGCCTTCACGCGCCTTTCGGCTTCTGCAAAAACACCCTCTTTCTTGCCCTCCCTGGATAGTTCAGCCTTTTGCTCATCCATCCAAACCCGTACACTGGCAACCTCATCCACGGATAGGATATCCATGTCCCTCGGCACAGCCACCCAAGAGTCCCGTTGGAAATCCCTCAAAATAACTTTCATTTCTCCGGAAGTTTTTCTCCAGCGAAGCTCTAAGCGCGCCAAGGCCTTGGCATCGGCAACAACACCGTCGTTCGGGATAAGGCGCAACATCGCGTGGCTCAAGTCCTGCCACTTTGCCATGACAGAAATACGGCGAGCAGCTTCCTCATACCCCTTGAGTGCTTCTATCTTCTGGGCGTACAACTGTATATTAGGAACAACAGAAATCAGATTGCGTAGCCATTCAAGCTTTTTGATCTCTAGATTGTGCTCCATCTGATGCAGCATCAACACATCCGTCGGCCAGGAGATTTTCAAATCTGCGTTGAATCGTTCAAAATCAATTTGAGCCAATATCAATGCCCTAGCCATCGCTGCTGCCCGAAACTCCTGCCTCATGGCATCAACATCTTGCTTATCCAACAATGTGCCAAGAATGGTCTCGTAACTAGACACACCCAACTCCATCTCTCGTAACTTGAGCCGCAATTCTTCTACACTACCAATCTGACGCAGGGACGCTAATTGTTCCTGCCTCCAGACACCCAGAAAGTGCTGTTTACGAGCTTCGAGCACGGACTCTGCTTCTCCTGCCTTCTTGCCATTCAACCAATCCCGTATCATTCGAATTTCAATCAGAGACTCAACCGTTGCGTTTTCTGGCATCTTCACTGCAATTCCGGCTTTTTGTATTTTCAACAAGAACTGCTCATACTGCTGCACTGTTCCAGCGACCAATGCTTCCAAGACATACAAAGGATCATTTTTATGTTTTTCCATGAAATGCGTTGCGGTATTTTCTCTCAACTCTTGCCACTCTCCCGCTAGCTCGGCGCGATGCTCCGCATCCTTCCTTTCTATAAGAGTTTCCAATGCTGAGATGATGCCATTGGGTTCTGTCGCTGCGGTCTTAGCAAACCCTAGCACAGCCCGCCACTTGGCCTCCACATCCCGCAATGGTTTATGGGGCATCATCGATTCGCTGGGAACTATTTCAGGATCAATATCCAGGGTCTTGCAAGTGGCATTGAAAGCAGCCTTGAGAATTTGTATCATCGCTTCCGCATAGGCCAAAATACAATCGTGAATGAATTCTTTCTCATCCTCCACGGTTCCATCCCAACCTAACAATGCATAGGCAGCGAGCGCATCATTCACAATGATCTCTAAATCTCCCACTTCGGTCGTGCGACCGGCCTTCAGTTGGGCCAACAGGCTTTTGATGACTTCGGGAATCTGTGATTTCCACGCGTCGCGCACACGTTGCACGGCGCTTTCGAGTTCGTCGCTTTTCTGCGCCATTTTGCGGTCCGTGATATAATTCAGCGTCTCCTGCCTCATAAACTCCAATGCTTCCACGTATTGGTGCACCCCTAACAATTGAGAAAATGCTGTCGTCAGGGTTTTCTTCGCCAGCGCCTCTATCTCCCCTAACCGTCGCGCAAACTCTGTATCAAATTCCCCTTGCGCTATCTGCGCTTTGGCCTCCTCCTGCGAAATAGCTCGCCCTCTCTCGTCGAACGCTCGCGCTATCTCTACGCGCACACTGGCAATGGCTTGTGCCATCTCGGGAATTTCACGACCCATATCGGACTCTGCACTCTTTAGTATCCCTTCCATGAAAGCCATTTGCGGCGCAATATCAGAAGCGCTATGAATCTGCTCCAGAGCCAAGGGCAGAAAAGTATTAATAACTGAATATTTCCAATGCGCACTCCATTTCTCGCCTATGGCCGGTATTTGATAAATCGTCCATCCCTCCAGAATTTGAATCCAAGGCGCTTGCTTCAATTCCTCCAAGGCATCGCTTAATTGGCTGGTCTTTTCAGCTAATGCCTCCTCTTGCGCTGCATTGCCGAACTCGAACTCAAATCGAAGGAGAGCCTCTCTCTTACCCACCCACTGATTTATTTTTTCCACTATTGTCCGCGTTCTTTTTGTCGCCTCATCGTAGGCCGGCAATGCCATCAATTCAGAAAGGAGATCCTCTCGGCTCGTGACGCCCACCCACAAGGGCACCGATTGATCCAAATAGGATGACTCCACGCGGCTCAAATTCTCCCTGATTTGTTTTTCATGCTCGGCTGTCGGTTCACCGTTGATGAGAACACCGGTGTTCACTTTGGCAAGATCATCAGTAACTTTCTGCATGGCCTGCGCGCGTTTACTAACAAGCTCGTCCTCAGCAGATTGCTGGGCGGCCGTGCTTGCTTGCTCGGCTTGCAATCGCGCAAACTCGGCCTGCTTGGCCTCCAGGTCTTTACGCTTCCCCTCCGCCTCTCTGCGCATGGTTAGCATTCTCTGCTCCAGAGCAGCTTCTTCCGTATTCAAAGCCCGCAACAAGTCCTGCAATGTTTCGTCTGCCAATTGATTGTCTTGCTGAGCAGCCTCGAGCTTCGATCTTAACTCTTCGATCCTTGTCCTCTTTTCTCTTAGCTCGATGCCTACCCTTTCCATAACAGAAGATAATTCAGATTCTTCCGCTATGGGTTTTTTCAATCCATTGATTGTGCCATCCGCAAGCTCCAAGTCTCTTGCCTTCTTTGACAATTCGATGTCCGCCGCTCCAATCTCACCGCGTAATCTATCGATCTCAAGATTGGCACGAGTAATCTGCTTGCTCTTCTCTGCAAGATCGAGTCGAAGATCCGCAACCGCATCTTTCAGACTTGGGTCATTCACAAAATCCTTGAGCAAACCTTTGAATACTTTCTCCTCCCCCTGAACCTCATCCAAGTGCCGTTTCCACTCGCCTAACTCTGTGTTTGCTGCATCCCGCGCCTTGCGCACGTTTGTGATTTCCAACATCACTCGTTGCGCCAACGCATTAATTTTCTCTCTCTCCGCCCGCTTCTCCTCTACTTCATCTCTTTTAACTACAACAGACGGCTCCGGCGCTGCAACACCCTCGTTCAAAGCTGCTTGGAACTCATTGTCCAACTTTTTTGCATCCACATTGAGCTGTCGCAAGCGTACCAACAACATTTTTTTCCTTGCCATTAATCCGCTCGCATCGGAAGATCCCAAAACCCTTGCATCTGCAATCAAGTTATGCCAGTCCCTTGCCACTGGGCCCACATCCTTGATTTGATGGAAGGCTTCCGCGAGCTCTCTCTCTATTTGTTTCCCACCAAACTCTATGCTGCGAATAAGACCCGGCTTAACTTCTTCCACGGTACCGCCATAAATTTCAAATAACTCCGCATAAATCGATCGCATTTGATCTTCAAATCGCCGTTTCTCCGCCGTGAGCGAAAGATTTGCGCCCTTTGCATTCAGGCGGAGTATTGCCTGCATGAACAATTCTGATTTTGCCGCTACTACTGTTTCCAAATTCTGCAAACTCAGCGCGAAGCCTTTTTCCAAATCAAACAGCGCGAATATCTCTGCCTTAGTGAGCGCCAAAATACGCGTTTCTTCTTTTATAAGCTGCCCTTGTCTATCCACAAGCGCTTCTTGCAATGTCGCACGAATAATCTTCACGCGATTATTTAGATTTTCAGCATCCTTGGGATTCACTACTCCTTTATTGATACCCGTCTTTGACAATCCTTCCAGCGTGTTGATCAGAGTCTCGACAATCTCCGACGTGCCCGTTTTCTCAAGCTCCATCTTCCGGGCGGCACTTTCGATCGCGCCGATTTGGTCTTCTAATTTTTTGCGCTCCAAGACTAAATAATTCAGCCACAAATCCTCGGAACCATTCACCACCTTGCCGCGATCAGCGCCCTTAAACTCAGGATACAGTTGCGGATCCAGCGCAAGTTCAACAACGCGTGGCAAATAATCAGCAGCGTCCTTTAAAGTACCGTCCTTTACATCCTGGAGCAGCTTATACATTTGTTGTCCGGCGCCCTCCAATTCCTTTAAGCTATTGAGAATGTCTTGTTGTGCATACGGCGCACGGGCCATGAAGTCTTGTATGTCCCGCAATACCACAGCAACCTCTTCTGATGCCTGTAACGTCGGCTTGTTCGCGCCGCCTAGCGTATCTTCAAGATAACTTTGCAACGCACCATTTTTGTCGTAAAGAACCGAGCTGATTTCTTGGTGCCCGACAATCTCATGACCCAGCACGTAGAGGAGCAACTCTAAATGTTGGGGATGAATGATCCCCTCGAAAAGATCCACCACCAGGGTCGTCGCTCCATCCACATGCACGATCGAGTTTAATTGCCCAAATCGCCCGCGATTGGATACGCGCAGAACCTTGGGAATGACGGAAGCATCTAGCGACGGATACCGTTTTCCAAACGACCCACCCGCCTTCAGCACCGAATTCAAAAGATTCAACATTCCCCGAACGTCCGTGGGAACATTCCTTGCTGTCAATTTGTCTAACAACTCATGGTAATGCTTCCCCGTACCGGTTTGACCGTACTCTAAAGAGCTGGGCAACAGCCTGGAGATCAAATACTCCCTGATTTCTTTTTCGTCCAATACCGCCCTTTCGCTTCCTTTAACAATCCCCGAAAATCCTCGCGCAGTGCCCGTTTGCATCGTGACATCTTGTTTTGCCATTGAAACAACGTCTTGCTCCGACACCCAAACCAAATCGCCCAGAAGACCGC
>CAZOWS010000051.1:0-10835 GCA_964583365.1 uncultured Actinomycetota bacterium | reverse complement strand
TTACCGTGAATAGATAATACACCCGTTCCAATATGTCGACCCAATTGGCCACGGTTTTGAAGCTTGCCCCAACATCGCCGCATAGTGAGTTGATCGAAAGCGGGCTCCCAACTTTATCGGGAAGCAATAGCATCAAATGTTCTACGGAACCGATCTGATGCACGTTGGTAAGGTCGCGAATGTCCTGCCGCAACACCAATTCCTTCCGAGAGCGTTCCCAGCGGTTGGAAAAAGATGCGTTCGCTTTCAAAAATGGTTCGGGGAACCCGGAATGCTCGAAAAGGCTTTCGTAGGTTGCGCGCACGGAATGTTGCGTGCTGGGAAAATCCTCCCAAAGATGATGCCATTCTTGCGTCGAGGGATGTTCGATCTCGCCCACCGACAGCGGCAACATTTGGTATAGGAAAAAGCGTCCAAATAGGCTGTCCGCGCCTTTCTTGTAAATGTTTAGCCGGCCGCTCCCCGTGACCAAGAAATCTATGTCTTGGCCTCGGCGGTCGAAAACCCCTTTCAAATAATTTTTCCAGCGCGGATATTTGTGTATCTCGTCAAAGACAACGAGGGGCTGGGACAGGGTAGCCGGGATGTCATTTTCAAACGCGTAGGGATCCTTCAGTAGCCGTTTCTTTTTTTCGAAATCATCCCAATTGTAATAGAGGTCCGATGCGCCGCGTGATTTCAATAGCGATTTCGACAAAGTTGTTTTGCCAACCTGTCTGGGCCCAGCCAGAAAAGCCATCTTGTGATGGGGGAAGTGATGGGTAGCAAGAAGCGTTTGCAGGGATCGGGCGAGCATGTGTCTATTTTGTATAGTTATCCAAAAAAGTCAAGACTTTTTTGCCATGCTATCCAAAAAAGTCGCAATAGTTTAGTCACCATGCAGCGGGTCCTGTCGCGGGGCAGCCCATTCGTCCTCGCACGGCACCCATCTCCATAGACACTCTGTAATATCCTGGCTCTTGCATCTAACGAAAGCCCCCGTGTACATCGCTCCTTCGGGCCTGCTGCACTGCGGGCGAATGGGCGTCCGCCCCGCGCCACCCGCCGCACAGACCTAAGCTATTACAAAAAGTCGGACTACACATCCGGTGACTATCACGGAAGGTAGTGTACAATGCGAGCGATGAAAACATTTGATCTTCTTGTCAAAGACCCTGCCACGCGCGCGCGCGCAGGAGTTTTGAATACTGTCCATGGTCCCATCGAGACGCCTGTTTTTATGCCCGTGGGCACGCAGGCCACGGTCAAGGCGATCAGCCCGGACGAATTAAAGGAAATCGGCGCGCCGATCATTTTGGGCAACACGTATCATCTGGCCATGCGGCCAGGAATGCAGGTGATTGAAAAGGCCGGCGGTCTTCATTCATTTATGGGCTGGGATCGCCCGATCCTTACCGACAGCGGCGGTTATCAAGTGTTCAGTCTGTCGCCGCTGCGCAAAATTTCTCCTGAGGGTGTGACATTTCAATCGCCTCTGGATGGTAGCCGGCACTTTCTCGGACCCAAAGAGGCGATCGCGTATCAGGAGACGCTGGGCTCCGACATCGCGATGGTGTTCGACGAATGTCCAAGTTACCCGTGCACCTATGATTACGCTTGCAATTCGCTAAATCTGACCCTAGAATGGGCCCGAATTTCCCGGGACGTGCATCGCCGCAAGGATCAGCTGCTTTTCGGCATTGTTCAGGGTTCGGTCTTTGAAGATTTGAGAGTAAAATCACTGCGCGCGTTGGAAGAAATTGGCTTTGACGGGTACGCGATAGGTGGCTTGGCGGTTGGCGAGCCCTCGACGCTGACCTTGCCTGTCGTGGAGAAATTGACGCCGCTTATGCCCGAACATTCCCCACGCTACATGATGGGTTTTGGGACACCCGAAGATCTCGTCTCTGCCGTGGCTCTGGGTGTGGACATGTTCGATTGCGTGATGCCCACGCGCAATGGGCGCAACGGGACAGTGTTCACCTGGGCGGGAAAGTTCTCGATCAAGAATGGCTGTTATCGCGAGGACTTCCGGCCGCTGGACGAGCGATGTGGTTGTGTGTGCTGCAAAAAATTCACGCGCGCGTATTTGCGTCATCTATTTGCCGCCGACGAGATCTTAGGCTTGCGCCTTGCGTCGTATCACAACTTGTATTTTTATCAGGACCTGATGCGCACGATGCGCGAGGCGATTAAGAACGGTGCGTTTGGCGAGTTTCAGAAAAGTTTTCTAAGAGACTACAGTTCTAAATCCAGTCTAGATTCTTCGCTGCGCTCAGAATGACAGGGAGACTGTCATCCTGAGCAACGCGAAGGATCTAGTCATTTAAAAGGAGTGATTATGCAAGCTTTAGCAATATTCATGATGGCATCCGGGCCGACAGCACCGGGCGTACCGCAAGCCAATCCGATACTTTCCATGATGCCGCTGGTTCTGATGTTCGGCATTCTCTATTTTCTTATGATTCGCCCCCAGCAGAAAAAAGCCAAAGAGCATAAGCTAATGCTCGCAGCCGTGCAAAAAGGGGACAAAGTTGTTACCGCGGGCGGCATATGCGGCATCGTGGCCAACGTGAAGGATGACGTCGTCACGGTAAAAATAGCCGACAACGTCAAAGTGGATTTCATCAAGAGCAGCATTTCGCAGGTGGAGAAGGGCAAAGAATTAGCGGAAGTCTAGCGCGGACAGGGACACGATTGTTTTGATCGTGTCCCCCAGCCTAAAAGCTAAAAATAGCACCTCGTACGGAGAGCTTAAGACGTAGGTACGTAGAAAACGTAGGTACGTTAGACATAGATCTCAGGAGATCTTAAATGACCAACGCCATGAAATGGAAGTCGCTGTTTATCGTCGGCCTTGTGGCCTCTGCTATCTGGAGCATATATCCCCCCCAGAAGAACATCAATTTAGGTCTCGACCTCAAGGGCGGCATGCACATTGTTTTGGAAGTCGATACTTCCAAGCTTTCGGTTGCCGAAAAATCCGGGGCGCGCGAGCGCTCGCTGGAAATCATTCGCCGCCGCGTGGATGAATTTGGCGTGTCCGAGCCGAGCATTATTCCCGAGGGCGAGAACCGCATTGTCGTGCAGTTGCCCGGTATCACGGATCGCGAGCGCGCGTTCAAGCTCATCGGTAAAACCGCGTTGTTGGAATTCCGTCTGGTCAGCGCCGATCAGGAAAAGATAGGCGAGGCGCAAAAAGGCAATCCGCCGGTCGGCTATCAATTGGCCGAAATGCCCTCCAGCCATGATGCCAAAGCCTACAGGATTCCCATTTTGGTCAAAAGCACGCCGGAATTGACGGGCGCCTATCTCTCGGATGCCCAGCCGGACTGGGGTGGCGACTATCAGGAACCGCAAATCTCCATAACTTTTGACAACGAAGGCGCCAAACGGTTTGCGCAGGTTACAGAGGCTTATGTGGGCCGGCAATTAGCCATCATGTTGGACGGCGAAGTGCTGATGGCCCCGCAAATCAAGAGCATTATTCCCAACGGTCGCGGAGTCATTACGGGCAATTTCACCGCGCAAGAGGTGAAGGATACGTCACTCTTATTGAGGGCCGGCGCATTGCCAGCCCCCGTGAAGATTTTGGAAGATAGAACCGTCAGCCCCACGCTCGGCCGGGATTCAATCATCAAGGGTGTTACCGCATCGTTGGCCGGACTGGTGTTGGTTGTCTTGTTCATGGGCATGTATTACCTGACGGCCGGATGGATAGCTAATCTCGCGCTATTGCTCAACGTCGTCATCCTGATGGGGGCCATGGCGTGGTTCAAATTTACGCTCACGCTGCCCGGTATCGCCGGTATCATTCTTACCATAGGTATGGCCGTGGACGCGAACGTTCTGATTTTTGAGCGCATACGTGAAGAACTCGCGCTTGGCAAAAAATTGCGCACGGCCATTGTCAACGGTTACGACAGGGCGTTTTTGGCCATTTTTGATTCCAATATAACGACCTTGCTGTCTGCCATTATTTTGTTCATTTTCGGCACGGGGCCGATCAAGGGCTTTGCCGTTACGCTGTCCATTGGTATCGCGACAAGTATGTTCACCGCACTGGTTGTCACGCGCTTGGTGTTTGACTACCTGACACTGTCGCCGAATTTTCAAAATCTCAGGATGATGAAGCTTTTGGGCGAAACCCGCATTGATTTTCTTAGCAAGGGTCGCATCTGCATTTTGGCCTCCGCGGCCTTTATTCTCTTGGGGTTGGTGGTGTTCGGCGTGAGGGGCAAAGACATGCTCGGTTTGGATTTCACCGGAGGTTCGTTGCTGCAGCTCAAGTTCGAAAAACATGTGGCTGTGGATAAATTGCGTGGAGCGCTTTCCGAGATGGGTTTGGGGAATAGCACGATACAAGAGAGCAAGGACAAAGGTATTAGCGAGTTCTTGATCAAGACAGGTCTAGGCAAAGAAACGGAAATCGCCAAAAATCTGCCGGCGAAATTTCCCGACAATAAATTCGAGGTGTTGCGATCCGAGGCAGTCGGGCCGGCCATCGGCAAGGATTTAAGGAGAAAAGCCGTGATTGCCGTGGTACTCGCTTTGGTAGGCATCGGGATTTATCTATGGTTCCGATTCGAGTTGCCTTACGGCGTGGGTGCCATTGTTGCGCTTCTTCACGATGTGCTGGTGACGATAGGGGCCATGGCGCTGACCGGACGGGAAATGGATATCACAACGATCGCCGCTCTTTTGACCGTAGCGGGTTACTCGGCTAACGATACGATAGTGATATTTGATCGCGTGCGAGAAAATATAAAATTATTGCGCAAGACGGAATTGAAGGATATTTTCAACCTCAGCGTGAATCAATGTCTCTCCCGCACGATTTTAACAACGCTTACGGTGTTTTTGGTGTTGTTGGCGCTGTACTTCTTCGGCGGTCAGGTCATCAATAATTTCGCCTTCGCGTTGGTGGTGGGTTGTACTGCGGGTGTTTATTCTACCGTGTTCATCGCGAGCCCCGTGGTCCTTTGGTGGCGCGGTCTGGGTAAGCCCAAGCAGGCCATAATTACGCAGACGCCGCCCAAGAACCCGAACCCCTCGTTAAGCGGCGCGTAAGCAGGCTAATTAGGCTAATTCAGGGACATCATACTAAATCACTAATTATTAATTAGTGATTTAGTATGATGTCCCTGAATTAGCCAGGAGTGCATAATCGATGAACAGACTCTGGAAAATCCGCCCCACGACTCCAGAGATAGCAACCTCGCTGGCGAGGGAATTTTCGCTGTTGCCTCCGATTGCGCAATTGCTGGCCCATCGCGGTATTTGCGATTCGCGCGCGGTGCACAGCTTTCTTAAACCCAGTCTCTCCACTTTATCCGATCCCTTTCTCCTGCCCGACATGGCCAAGGCCGTGGACCGCGTCAACAAAGCCATTGCCACGCAGGAAAAAGTCATAATTTTCGGCGACTACGACGTGGACGGCATGACCAGCATAGCCTTGCTCTTGGAAATATTCGGCAAGATGGGCGCGCAATGCGGTTTCTTTCTCCCATCCCGTTTTACCGATGGCTATGGATTTAAGATGGAAAGTCTGCAGCGCTGCATTCAAGATGGCGCTAAGCTCATCGTTTGCGTGGATTGCGGGACCAATTCGACAGAGGAGATACGTTACGCGCGCACGCAGGGCGTGGACGTCATCGTGCTGGACCATCATGAGCACAACGGCGTAGCGTTCGAGGCCGTGGCTGTCGTGAATCACAAACGCAAGGACAGCGTGTATAAGGAGGAACTCTGTAGTGTGGGTATTGCGGTCAAGCTTGCGCACGCGCTGATCAAACGCGCAAAGTTGGGAGTCGGACAAATTCCCCCCATTTGTAAGGGGGAAAAAGGGGGGGTAGAGGCGGCAGTCGCGTCTATAGACCTCAAAGACGTTCTCGACTTCGTCGCTATAGGCACTATCGCCGACATGGTTCCGCTGCGCGGCGAGAATCGCATTCTCGTGAAGGCCGGCCTCGAGCGACTTCGAGAGACATCGCATCCGGGACTTAAAATATTGCGGGACTTGGCGGGCGTGAAAGATGCGATCAGCGCCACCGACGTGGCATTTCGCATTGCCCCACGCCTCAACGCCAACGGCCGTTTGTCCGACGCGCAGGACTCCTTGGCCTTGTTGCGCACGCGCAGCGAAACCGAGGCCATGTTACTCGCGCAAAAACTTCATCAAGAAAATCAACGGCGTCAGCAAATCGAGCGCCAGGCCTCCGAGGAAGCGATCGCGATGGTGCATGCGCGGCGGGCGTACAAGGACGACCCCATTTTAGTTCTGTATCACCCGCGCTGGCATGTCGGTGTCGTCGGTATCGTGGCCGCAAAGATCACGAAGGAATTTGGCAAACCGGCCGTTGTCATCGGCCTGGATGGCGTATTGGGAAAGGGTTCCGCGCGATCCATCGAGGGCTTCAATATCGCGGAGGCGTTGGACAGCGCGAGGGAACATCTTTTGTCCGGCGGGGGACATGCGGGCGCTGCTGGACTGACCATAGAACCGGATAAAATTGAGCCCTTCCGTCACGCGATCAACGAAGTGGCGAAAAGAATTCTATCCGCGGATGCGCATGTGGGTGCTTTGGAATTGGATATGGATGTTCCGCGCGACCAATTGGTGTCGGACCTCATCGAACAATTGCAGAGCTTGGAGCCATTCGGCATTGGCAATCCAAGACCGATGTTCGCGACGCACGCGGTGCACGTGGACGGCCTGCCCATTATTGTGGGCGGCAATCATCTCAAGTTCCAGACGCGCGGCAAGGACACCGTGTTTGACGTGATGGGATTCCGAATGGGGGAAAAATCAGGCGGCCACGCCGGAGCCGCAGCCATGGCCGGCCGTAGGCTCGACATCGCCTATCAGCCTTGCATCAATATCTTCAACGGCCAACGCCGTTTCCAATTAAACTTGGAAGACTTCCGATTTTCTAGCTAATTGGGGACACAATACTAAATCACTAATTAGGTTCAGTTTAAACTGAACCTAATTAGTGATTTAGTATTGTGTCCCCAATTAGCTAGACCTTGACGATTCTTCCGGATTTGATGCAGTTCGCGCAGACCTTGGATCGCTTGTGCGTGCCGTTGATGACTATCTTAACGGATTGAAGGTTGGGGAGAAAACGCCGGCCCGTTATGCCGGTGATCTTTTTACCAACGCCGCCTTTGGCCTTGGCCAAACCGTGCCGCTTGATCGAACGCCCTGCAACGGGCTTCTTCCCGCAAATAATACAAATCTTTGCCATGATGATGTTCCTCCGAAGGGCCGCAAATCTATCAAAATATGGAGTGGGAAACAACTCTAATTAGAGTTAGTACTGTCATCCAGAGCCAAGCGAAGGATCTACGTTGTCTAGCTAGATCCTTCGCTTCGCTCAGGATGACAGTATGCCTTAAGGCAAGTCGCTGCTACCCATCAGATAGCGGTCCAGCTCGCGGGCTGCGCCGCGGCCTTCGTTGATGGCCCACACGATCAGGCTTTGGCCGCGTCGCATGTCGCCGGCCGCGTACACGCCTGGGATATTGGTGGCGAATTTTCCGTGCAGGGCTTTGGCGTTGCTGCGTTCGTCTTGTTGCACGCCCAAACCCTTGAGCACCGTTTCTTCGGGGCCTAGAAATCCCATGGCCAAAAGCACCAGTTGCGCGGGCAGTGTTTGCTCCGACCCGACTATGGGTTGCGGCGTGAAACGGCCGTTTGCATCTTTTTTCCATTCCACGCGCACGATTTCGATGCCGCAAAGATGACCTTTAGCATCCGCTAGGAATCTCTTGGCCGTGACCAAATATTTGCGCGGGTCCGCGCCGAAAACCGCGGCGGCCTCTTCCTGGCCGTAATCCAATTTGTACACCTTGGGCCACTGAGGCCACGGATTGTCGGTTGCGCGCGCCAGTGGCGGCTTGTCCATGATTTCCAATTGTATGAGGCTCTTGCACTGTTGGCGCATTGCGGTTCCGACGCAGTCGGTGCCGGTGTCGCCACCGCCTATGACGATCACGTCTTTGCCCTCAGCAGAAATAAAGTCCGGTCCGGGTTTGCCGTCCAACAACGCCTTCGTCGCTTTCGTCAAATATTCCATCGCGAAATGCACGCCCGCTAGCGCGCGGCCTTCGATGGGCAAATCACGCGGCTTGGTCGCGCCGCCGGCCAATATCACGCCGTCGAATTCTTTCACGAGTTTTTCAGCCGGATAATTTTTCCCGACTTCGGTGTTAGTGCGGAAGATCACACCCTCCTGGGCCAATAAATCCACTCGGCGCTGTACGATTTTTTTATCGAGTTTGGGATTGGGAATGCCGTACATCAAGAGGCCTCCCACGCGATCGTCGCGCTCAAACACGGTCACGGAGTGCCCGGCCTTGTTCAACTGCGCGGCAGAGGCAAGTCCTGCCGGACCGGATCCCACGACGGCTACTTTTTTGCCCGTGCGCGTCTCGGGTGGTTGCGCCGTTACCCAGCCCTCGTCGAAACCCCTGTCGATAATCGATGCCTCGATATTCTTGATCGTGACGGCGGGCTCGTTGATGCCCAGCACGCAGGAACCCTCGCAGGGCGCGGGGCAGACGCGGCCCGTGAATTCGGGGAAATTATTGGTTTTGTGCAGCCGTTCCAGCGCCTCGCGCCATAGACCGCGATAGATCAAATCGTTCCACTCCGGTATCAGGTTATTGATTGGGCATCCGGACGCCATGCCCGCGACGAGACTTCCGTCATGACAAAAAGGTATGCCGCAGTCCATGCAGCGCGCGCCCTGCTGCTGGAGTTTTTCTACCGGCATGTGCAAATGGAATTCTTTCCAGTCCGCAATGCGCTCGGTGGGGGAGCGGTCGATGGGAAGCTCGCGCGCGATCTCTTTGAATCCGGTCGGTTTACCCATTGGGTTAGTTCCCGCCTACGCGGGAGACGTCGCGCACGTTTTCTTCGAACGCGGCCATGATGGCTTCTTCACCGCTCAAGCCGCTTTCCTTGATGCGCTCTAGCGATTGCAGCACGCGCTGATAGTCTTTGGGGATTATTTTCACGAACTTGGGGGCCATGACCTTCCACTGTTCTAGAATATTTTTCGCCAGCGCGCTGCCCGTGAGGTCCGCATGCCGCTGAATCATCGCGTAAATTTCCTGCATCTCGTCGGGTTGATCCAAGCGGCCAATCTCTACCATTTGCTTGTTGACCTTGCTGATGAAGTCCCCGGCAGTATCCAGCACGTATGCGAGGCCGCCCGACATGCCGGCCGCAAAATTCCGACCTGTGGGACCTAGGACCACCACGCGCCCGCCTGTCATGTACTCGCATCCGTGATCGCCTACAGCCTCGACGACCGTGTGCACGCCGCTGTTGCGCACGCAAAAACGCTCGCCGGCCATGCCCCGAATGTAAGCCTCTCCGCTCGTGGCTCCGTAAAACGCCACGTTGCCGATGATGATATTTTCTTCAGGCTTGAACGACGCGCCTTTCGGTGGGTACACGATGATTTTCCCGCCCGACAAACCCTTTCCCACATAATCGTTGGCGTCGCCCTCCAGCTCCAGCGTGATGCCATGCGGCACGAAGGCGCCCAGACTCTGGCCCGCAGAGCCGAGGAATTTTAAATGAATCGTGTTCTCCGGCAGTCCTTTCGGGCCATGCCGGCGTGTCAATTCGCTACCCAGAATAGTGCCGACCACGCGATTGGTGTTGTGTATCGGCAATGTTGCGTGCACCGGCTTTCCTTGCGCTAGCGCGGGCTCGCACAAATCCAAGAGCACCTGATTGTCCATCGCGTTTTCCAGCCCATGATCCTGGGCGATTTGGCAATAGCGGCCGACATCGGGAGGCGTCTCGGGACGGTGAAGAATCTTGGAGAAATCAAGGCCCTTCGTCTTCCAATGTTCCACGGCTTTTTTTGCGTTGAGTAGGTCGCAGCGCCCGATCATTTCGTTGATGGTGCGGAAGCCCAATTGCGCCATGAGCTCGCGAGCCTCTTGCGCGACGAATAGCATAAAATTCACGACATGCTGCGGGTCTCCCGTAAATTTTTTCCGCAATTCGGG
The DNA here is from genome assembly GCA_964583365.1 of uncultured Actinomycetota bacterium. Taxonomy (GTDB): domain Bacteria; phylum Auribacterota; class Ancaeobacteria; order Ancaeobacterales; family CAZGMX01; genus CAZOWS01. The sequence continues at coordinate 824 of CAZOWS010000051.1, read as the reverse complement.
ATCTTGCGTGGCCACGCCAACAGGGCATGTGTTCAGATGACACACGCGCATCATGATGCAGCCTGTCGCGACCAGTGGCGCTGTCGAAAAACCAAATTCCTCGGCGCCCAATAGCGCGGCAATAACAACGTCGCGGCCGGTTTTCAATTGGCCGTCCGTTTCGACGGCAATGCGGCTGCGTAAATTGTTCAGCACGAGCGTTTGATGCGTTTCAGCCAGGCCCAGCTCCCACGGAATGCCCGCGTGTTTGATGCTGGATTGCGGCGAAGCGCCTGTTCCGCCGTCGTAGCCGCTAATCAACACCACGTCGGCATGCGCCTTGGCGACGCCGGCCGCGATGGTGCCCACGCCGACCTCGCTGACAAGTTTCACGCTGATGCGTGCGTGATGATTCGCGTTCTTCAAATCGTGAATCAGCTCTGCCAAATCCTCGATGGAATAAATGTCGTGATGGGGCGGGGGAGAGATAAGTCCGACGCCCGGCGTGGACAAACGGACTTTCGCGATCCACGGATAGACTTTTCCTCCGGGAAGCTGGCCGCCCTCACCCGGCTTGGCCCCTTGAGCCATCTTGATTTGAAGCTCCTGGGCCTTCACCAGATAAAGGCTTGTCACGCCGAAACGGCCTGAGGCCACCTGCTTGATGGCGCTGTTTTTGGAATCGCCGCCCGGCTCGAGCTGATACCGGGCCGGATCCTCCCCGCCTTCTCCGGTATTGCTTTTGCCGCCGATCCGGTTCATGGCAATGGCCAGACCTTCATGCGCCTCCTTGCTGATAGAGCCATAAGACATGGCCCCGGTCTTGAACCTTTTAACGATTGCCT
>CAZOWS010000050.1:0-3085 GCA_964583365.1 uncultured Actinomycetota bacterium | reverse complement strand
GGTGCTGTACAGTCCCTTGAACGAGGCCAGCAAAACGGGCAGCGGCATCATTTCTTCGGAATTCGCGACAATCAAAGGCCACATAAAGTTTTTCCATTGGCCCATGAACGTGAACGTGACCAGAGTCGCTATCGCGGGTTTAGAGAGCGGCATGATGATGCGATAATAAATCCCAAAAAGGCTGCAGCCGTCTATCTTGGCCGCATCTTCCAAATCTTCGGGTATGCTCATAAAAAACTGCCGCAGCATGAACGTGCCGTAGGCAGAAAATAACCCCGGCATGATCAGCGCGAAATACGAATCAATGCCAATGGGCTTGCCCACGTAGTGCCTTCCGATAAACAAATCCGACGACCACCAGGTGGTATGAAATAGATGGTTGAGCATATCCGGCATAAGCTTAAGCAGAATAAAAACAGGAATAAGAGTTACCACGCCCGGTATCATCAACGTGGAGAGATACGCCATGAATAGTTTATCCCTGCCCGGGAAATGCAATCGAGCAAACGCGTAGGCGGCCATCGACGAGGTGATCACTTGCCCTATCGTGACGCAAATCGTGATGAATAGACTGTTGATATATCCGCGGCCAAACGGGATGGCCTTCCAAGCGCGCGAGTAATTATTCCAATGAATGTCGAGCTGCCACTCCCGCTTCAAGGCTTTGGACGGAATGTCGCGAAAAGACCCGACAGAAGGACCGTCTAGAAATTTTACGCGCATCTGCCCAGGGCCGGCTTCACCCATAGGACGCACGAGAAAGCGCCCATCGGCCTGTTCGGCGAAATAAGTGGTACGCCCCGGAATCCATTCGGGAGGAAAATTAAAAATCGTCCCCGGGTCTTTCAGGCTCGTGGAGACCATCCAGAGAAACGGGACTAGCATCGTCACTCCGAAGAGACTCAGCATGAGATATATCGCGACCTTGCCTAGAAAGCTTTTCTTAGTGCCCTGAACTTTCACGTGTAATGCACCACGCGACCGCCGAAGCGCCAGGTGGCGATGTTCACAACAAAAATGAGTGCGAACAATATCCAGGCGATGGCCGCCGCATACCCCATGTGCTGCCAGACATACACGTTGTTGAATATGTAATATTCGATCGTCGTGGTAGCGCCAGCGGGCCCACCGCCCGTCATGATATAGGCCTGCTGAAAACCACCCTGAAATCCACCAATCATGCTCATGACAAAAATGAAAAACGTCGTGGGCGTGAGCATGGGCCAGGTGATATGCCAAAATTTTTGCCAGGAATTTGCGCCGTCCATTTGGGCCGCCTCGTAGAGATCGCGCGGAATGCCCTGCAAGCCTGCTAAATAAAGGATCATGTTGTACCCACCCATCTCGGTCCAAACTCCCATCAGTATCAATGCGGGCTTGGCCCATCGTGTGCTCGTAAGCCAATGCGGCCCCTGGATAGACCCGCCGCTTAATTTGGAAATCATCGTATTGAGCAAACCAAAGTCGGGATTGTAAATCCATTGCCACAGCATATAAATCGCCACGCCCGAGCAGATGGAAGGAAGAAAATAAACCGTGCGGAACAGCACAATGCCCTTGAGCTTCTTATTCATCACGAGAGCCAATGCCAGGGAGGCAGCCATATTCAGCGGAATGCCCAGCATAAGAAATCCCGTGTTGCCCATAAACTTCCAGAAATCAGGGTCGTTGGGCATCAGCGATCCCATTTCGCGATGGAATCCTAGAAGCTGACTGAAATTTTTGAACCCAGCCCAATGCGGCTTGGTAATCAAGTCCCAATCCACAAAGGCCAGCCCCAAAGACGCGAGAACCGGAAGCGAGGTAAAGATAAGAAATCCCGTAAAGTTCGGCAGAACGAAGAGGTAGCCTGCCACAGCCTCGCGAAACGAATTTTTAAGAGTGTTTTTCAATCTTTTGGTTTAGGTTGGTTTTTGGGAACCGCGGTGGAAACCTGCTGCGACGCGCTGTCTTCCTCGAACTTGTAGATAATGTCGCGCGGGCGGGACAAGCCGAGCTTTTCGCGCGCTACCCTCTCGATTTGCACGGGATCTTTGCTCAAAGATTCCTGTTCCTTCTTGAGATACTGGCCCCTTTGATCCTCCTCGAGGAGTCGCTCTTCCAGAAAGTGTTGCTGACGGCACATCGCAAAGTACTTGGATATGTCGGGCCAAAACGTGTAATAAAAACCCGCGGATAACCCAAGACCCAAAATAATCCAGGAAAGAACCTTGCCGGATTTCATCGGCACTCCCTATGTCCTGGGACTTCCATCCCCGTACACTGCATCGTCGCCCAGCATTTCCTCGATGCGAAGAAGCTGATTGTATTTCGCGGTTCTGTCCGTCCGACACAGCGAGCCAGTCTTGATTTGCCCGGCATTCGTGGCCACAGCGATATCCGCGATAGTCGTGTCCTCGGTCTCGCCCGAGCGATGACTAATCACGGCCGTGTAACCGGCCTTTTTCGCCATCTCGATGGTGCCGAGCGTTTCGCTCAGCGTGCCGATCTGATTCACCTTGATTAAAATCGAATTGGCAACTCCCTCGGCGATGCCTTTGGACAAACGCTTGGTGTTGGTCACAAACAAATCGTCGCCGACCAATTGCACCTTATCTCCGAGCCGCTCGGTGAGTTTTTTCCATCCGCTCCAATCGTCCTCCGAGAGCCCGTCCTCGATCGAAATAATCGGATAGGCCTTCACCCAACGATCGTAAAAATCAATCATCTCGTCTTTGGACTTGTTCGGCTTGGGTTCAGCCTCCAGCACGTAATGGCCGTTTTCAAAAAATGAGCAGGACGCCGCGTCGAGCGCGAGGAATACGTCTTTACCGGGCCTGTAGCCGGCCTTCTCTATGGCCTGGAGAATAACTTCTATGGCTTCCTCGTTGCTACGCAAGTTCGGGGCAAAACCACCTTCATCCCCTACCGCGGTGTTGAGTCCCTTGGCCTTGAGCACGCCCTTCAAACTATGGAATATCTCCGCACCAATGCGCAGAGCTTCGCGGAAAGAGGGGGCCCCCTTCGGCATGATCATGAACTCCTGCAAATCCACGTTGTTGTCGGCATGCATGCCGCCGTTGACGATATTCATCATCGGGACCGG
>CAZOWS010000049.1:0-4214 GCA_964583365.1 uncultured Actinomycetota bacterium | reverse complement strand
CAGAGACTCTCCCGACAAACATTGTAAGCAAGCATGAATTTGTGAGTAATTTCCTTGCCCGTGTGAAGGGTAATGCGGCTGATAAGGGTCGGGGCCAGCTCGATCCGCGCCAAATCATTATCGTCACAACGCCCGAATATTTTGCCGAGATTTACCAATATGCCCAGATTCTAGGTGATTACGTGGTGGGTGTGCTGGAATCGGATGGCAAGATTCATGTGACCAACCGAATCATCACGGCCCTGGAGTCGGTATTGGGTAAGGAAATAGTACAAAGCCTGGATATTCGCATCGGGGACATGCAGCTTGTCCCCAAATCCCGACCTTCTATCCTCGATGCCGTGATTTCTGCCAAGAGCGCTGAGATCAAAGCATAATTTTCACCGGTGAAGAACTCTTTAGAGTCGCCGCCTTGCGCTGTGGTAGGCCATCGGCAATCCGTCTTTTGTCAGCCCTAGAGCACGTTACCGATCAGATTCCAAAACGGATCTGGGTGCTTGTGCCTGAACCCAAGCGTATTGTGTCGAAGGATCTTAAGTTGATTCGATCGCGTACCATGAGTGCTTTGGTGCAGAAGGATTAGAAGAATGCGTGGGCTTCTTGTTCTTATGATAAAATAGAGCACCGAAAGGAAAGGGATTGCGCATGCGAATAATTGGCGAAAAAGAAAGACGGGATGTCTTAAAGAAGGAAGTAGATAGAATCGTGCGTGTCTTACGGCGCAACGTGCGTCTCGAGAAGGTTGTTTTGTTCGGCTCTCTTGTATCCGGAAGGTTATCTCCCCAAAGCGACATTGATCTTCTTATCGTTCAGGAATCTAGCGATTCGATTTTTGAAAGGGTAAAGAAAATTGAAACTTTGCTTCAGCGAAAAGTGGCCGCAGATTTGATTGTTCTGACTCCCCCAGAAGTCCAGATGCTGATCAATGCAGACAATAGATATCTGAAAAATATTCTTTCTCGCGGCAAGGTCTTGTATGAACGCGCTGCCTAAAGAGTGGCTTCGGCTGGCCTTGGAGGATTCTAAGACGGCGCAAGTTCTCTTCGAAGAAGAGATATGGAACCATGTTTGCTTTCATGCCCAGCAGGCTGTGGAAAAGGGGTTGAAGGCGATGATAGAAAGTAAGAAAGAAGTTCCAAGAATTCATGACCTCTTGGAATTGGGAAGTGTGGCAAAGAAATCTGGATTTGCCGTGGAAGGCTTTCAAGAATATTTTGGTTATCTTAATCAATTTTATACTTCGACACGCTATCCGTTTCTGATGGCTATGTTGCCGCATGGAAGTCCCGGCCGTCGTGAGGCAGAACAAGCACTTCAACGGCTGGAGGAATTTATTGGATTCGTAAAGTCTTCCCTATAAACCGCAGTAAACGTTCTAATAAAGGTGGTCACAATTTGTGATCACCTCTTTTTTTCGCCTGGGGAAAGGAGGGTGAAGTCCAATGGTGGATCAGGGATTGATCGATATAGGGCGTGTTTCGGAGTACCTGGACGTAAAGGTGAACTCGGTGGCGCATCGACAGTATGAGGATGCTGGTCGCAAGATACTGCTTGAGGTTTTCGCCGACCGAGTAGTGCTCTCAAGTCCAGGTCTTCCACCCAAGCCAATCACGCTTGCCAACCTGCGCAAGGGCAAATACCGGCCCTGTTCGCGCAATCCGGTGCTGGCACAGTGTCTTTCCTACTTTCACCGCATCGAGGAGCGTGGTAGCGGCTTCCGCCGGATGCGCGACCAGATGCTTGATCACGGGCTTGATCAGCCCATTCTCAGCGCCGACATGGGTTATTTCCAGATCACTTTCCCGGGGCCGGGCGACAACGTAAAGCGGCTCAGAGTCCCTGCTGATAGCGCAGGCAAGATCGTGCTACCTTCCGTGGAAGAGAAACTGAATGACCGACAGAAGAAAATTCTTGCTCAGTTACTCAGTGCAGGCTTCGTCACCAGCGGCTGGTGTCGTAAGCACCTGCCCGTGGTCTATGACACGATTCGCCGTGACCTGCTCAGCTTGATCGAGTTAGGCATAATAGACACACAGGGCCAAGGGCGAAGCACCCGTTATGTCCTGAAGAAGAGCTCATAACAAATCTACCGATAATCTACCGATTTGCATCCCAAGTGCAACGGGTTTCGAAGAAATTCATCGAAGTCGTTCTGCCGCTGGTCACAATTCCGTCACATTCAGAAGAACTGGAGAAAATTCAAAAATCTGATAAGATTTGCAACTTAATTCCTGGAAGTATTTTACCACATACCGCCCACGTAGCTCAGTCGGTAGAGCAACGGTTTCGTAAACCGTAGGTCGTCAGTTCGATTCTGACCGTGGGCTATTTTTAGGAATTTGTTGTGAGCAACGGTTTTAGAACTCGCTCGTGCGAGTTCTCGCAACGAGAGGAATGGATTATTTCCGACGGCGTTGTCGTAAACCGTAGGTCGTCAGTTCGATTCTGACCGTGGGCTTGTCTTTATACATGGAACGCATAGGAGGCAGCATGCCCGTTATCGCGATCGCGAATCAAAAAGGTGGTTGTGGTAAGACGATTACGTCTATCAATCTGGCTGCCGGATTGTCTGTGCTGGGCAAGCGCGTGCTTCTCGTAGACATGGATCCGCAGGGGCATGCGTCGTTGGGCTTGAACGTTCGTTCCGAGGATCTGGGTCTTTCCATGTACGATTTGATTCGCGGGCTCGAGCGCACGGATATTATTTTGGACGATATCATTTTGCCGGTTCAGGAAAATCTGGACCTGGCGCCGTCCAATATTTTGCTGGCCTCGGTGGAGCAGGAATTGACCGGATGGGCGGATCGCTATCAGCGGCTGGCTAAGGGTCTGAAGACCACTTCCAAAGAATACGACTTTGTCATTATCGATTGCCCGCCGCATTTGGGCGTGCTTACGCTCAACGCGTTGTTCGCCGCGCAAAGTGTTCTTGTTCCTATAGACGCCAGTTTCTTTTCCTTGCATGGTGTAACCAAGCTTTTTCAAACGATGGAATTCGTGAAAGAGGAATTGGAGCACACGGTGGATTATAGAATTTTGCCGACCATGTTCGAGCGACGCAGCCGCTTCGCCAAAGAAGTGCTCGCGGAGATACGCAGCCATTTTGGCGAGAAGGTGTACGCGACGATGATTCGCGGCAATGTCAAACTTAGAGAAGCGGCTAGCCACGGGCGTTCCATTTTCTTCTATGCGCCTAAGAGTGCGGGCGCGCAGGATTATGGTCAATTGGCAGGAGAAGTTCTGGTGGAGGCGTTTCCGCCCGCCCAGACGCAGCCTCTCTGGAAAGGCACCGACGAATTGGCGGCCATTCCTGCGCCGATGCTGTCGGAAGAAACCAGGGCTACCGCGGAAGAAATTCAGACTTTCTTGGATCAGAAACAGGGGATATAAGTTGTCATCCTGAACGTAGTGAAGGATCTCGGTTGGTGACAAAGTAGACCCTTCGGCTTCGCCTCAGGGTGACAGTTCTTCTCTGTGGGTTACAGTTCCTAAAATTGCTTGCGTAGATTCGTGGGTTGAATGTTTAATTCGCCGCGGTATTTGGCCACCGTGCGGCGGGCGAGTTTGATTCCTTCGTTGGCCAAAAGGGCGATGATTTTTTGATCGCTGAGAGGATGTTTCGGATCCTCGCTGCCGATCAATTCTTGAATTCTGTTTTTCACGTTCGAGGACGACAAGCTTTCTCCTGATTGCGTTGCAATTCCAATCGTAAAGAAAAACTTCATCTGAAAAACACCCTGCGGTGTTTGCATGTACTTGTTTGCGATCGCCCTGCTGACCGTAGATTCGTGTATTCCGACCGCGTCGGCGACCTCGTGCATGGTCATCGGCTTTAAGAAACTAATGCCGTCGTCGAGGAATTTGGTCTGCTGGTCCACGATATATTTGGAGATGTTATAAATCGTTTGCTGGCGCTGCTGGATATTCTTGATGAACCACAATCCCGATTTGACCTTGTCCTTGACGTAATCTCGTGCCTCTTCCTTGGCGTCCTGCTGATTGATGATGTTGCGGTACAAATTGCTGATGCGCAGGTGGGGAATGCTGTCGTCGTTCAAGATGATTCTGTACTGCTCGTCCATTTTTTCCACCAAAACGTCGGGCGTTACATATTGGGCGCGTTCGGACGAGAACAGGCGGCCGGGCTTGGGTTCCAGCGTGGCGATCAATTGCGAGGCTTTTTGTACGTCTTCCACGGTGACGGCGAGCGCCTT
>CAZOWS010000048.1:0-2844 GCA_964583365.1 uncultured Actinomycetota bacterium | reverse complement strand
CCCCAGCCCTCTCCCTTTTCGAAGGGAGAGGGAGTAAAGCGTGGAAAATCCTAAAAAATAGACCAGGGATTTTTTCTGGAGAGCCATTTTATATTGTCCTCCACATCAGGAGGTTACAAAGTGTTCCGTTTTGGGGTGGCGGTTTGCTCAGACCTCGGAGACTATTTTTCCAACGATCCAGCCGCTTTTGGTGGCCAGATATTGTTGTAATCCATTAACATGAAACGCTTTGATTTGCTCAGGCATGAGATAGGTGAATGATTTTCCAAACACCTCGCCCACGAATATTTTTGAGGAGCCGAATTTGTTAAATCTGAATTTCTTCCAAGCCCCCTTGAAATCTTCTCTAAAGTAGTATAAAATACGAAGCGTAAGATGCTTACGGTACTTATCTCAAGGAGGTTCTCTTGTGATGAAGTTGCGGTTGTGTGTGAAGATTTGCGTTGTATGGGTGTTGGTGATGACCACGCCCGCGCTGCTTTTTGGCGATATCTCGCGCGAGACGCTGGCGCCGGCTACGCAGCTGGACAAAACCATTGAGGCCATGAAGCGCAACATTCAATTGCAAAGGCGCACTCGCGTGAGCGCGGATCAATTGGATGTGTTGGGTCAACTGGCAAAGATTTTGGGCCCGGAGGCCGTTGAAAAGGGGGTTATGAATCATCCGCAAGGTTGGGCGGACCAGATCGTGCAGCGCTTTGAAACGTTGGGTATGGACCGACTGCGATCAACCCTAGCAAGCGTGGACGCGCGAATTCCGACAAAAATATTTTCCGAAGTTTTTTCCGAGCATCCTCTCGCTGTGTTGCAAATACTGGAATTGTTCGCTGCCTCTCCTGAGCGCGCCGAATGGTTGTTGAAGACATTCGAAGAGGAAAATCTTGCCGGAATGATTCAAGAAAGACCCGCCCAAACAGCCAATGCCCTCAAGGCAATGTTTAAAGAGGATGTCCCGGTGGATATCCTAGAGTCATGGATCGGAGAAAAAAGAGTTTGGACTTTGGCGGAATTCATGGCGGATGGTGGCCGCGTGGAGAGCCATGTGCGGGCCATGAAGGCCCTTGGGCCGCAAGGGGCGGATCGCGGTTGGTTTGTTGATCTTCGCGCTTTGCGAGAGGCCCGCAAAAATAACCCGGCGGAATTCGAATTATTTTTGAACGGTGTTGCCGGCATAGGCCTTCAGAATTTTTCGCAGTGGTGGGGGCGTTTGGCGGAAAGGCGGGGGAGCGCTGATAGTTTGAAAAAGGGATTCGCGAAGCATCCGGATAGTTTTCTGGCCCATGTCACGGGGTTGCATATCCATCAGCTCGGAAGGCTCGCCCAGGCGTGGAAGACGGAGATCTCTGAAATCCCCCTGGATTATTACAAGGAATTGATTGCGCCCGACACGGCTGCCGAGGCGTGGAAAGAATTTCAAGATGTCGCTAAACCGTTCGCGGCAAAACTGCAAGTGATCCCATCCGATTTGTTTCATGTGCCGTCTTTGAAAGACAGACAGCGATTTGCCATGTCCGTTGTCTTCAGCGGCCATGATTTGGACAATCTGCGCGCAACTGGGGTGGAGCTTGTTCAGCCGGAAATCGGCGCGATTCAATTTGTCGTGGAAGGCAAAACATTGCTGGTGACGGAAATTCAAAGCCATTGGAATATTCGAGAAGGCGGCTTGCCGAAAGAGTTGCAGCAGCGCTACGAGAGTTGGCCTAGGTTCGCCTTGTTGGCTTTGGAAGACTATGCCGTCGCGCATGGTTTCGAAGCGATTTTGATCGTGGACCATGACGATTATGTCAAAGAGCGCTACGGGATAAGGCAGCCTGAAAAAGACTTGGAAAATCAATTGCGTTGGTTTTACGCAGGTCTCCCGCAGCATCTTGGCTATCAGGCAATAACGGCACAACGCATCAGCGTTTTTGACGGACAAGGACGCTATCAAACGACGAAATTGCGGCGAAAAGATCTTCCTGCGCCCGAGTCCCCCGGTCTTAAAGAACTTCGGCAATTGTCTCAAGATGATCGCCATCTCGAAGATTTGAAGCGGCTTGTCCAGGGCCAAACTCTTCCCGAATGGAAATCGCCGAAGGGCATGGAAAAGATTTCTCAAGCAATCGAAGAAAGATTATCCCAGCCGGATCTTCGCGCCGCAGGCGATCTGGAAATCATCGAATGCATACGCGAAGTATGGAAACGAAGCAAGAGATCACCCGATGCGTTTCATTGGAATTATAGCTTCAAAGATTTACACGGGTTGCGTTACATCGGTGTCTCTCTTGGGGCTTCGAACTTTGTTTACGCGATAGATCCTGTCAGCGGGCAGGTGCAGCACTTTTCACAAAAGTTTCCCTCCCTGGGGGAAAGGGCGCCACAATATTGGCATGATGCCATCGAAAAGTGGCAGCCAGAATACATTGTTCCTCACTTGCCGAAGATATTCCATTGGATAGAAAACTTTGCGCAGGACAAGATCTATAAAGATAAATTGTCGCGGTATGTGGTCTCTGAATTGGATTCTTTTTTCTTTGATTTGCCCAAAGATTTGACGACGGAGCAATTCGCATCCGTAATGGAAGCGCTGGATGAGGCGTTTCATGCGCTGACTCCCGCCGACTGGCAAGATTTTCTGGATATATTCGCAAAAACTGTCCAATCCCTTGCTCTCGGAGGGAATTTAAAAGATGTGCGGGAAATGGCCGGATTGGAAAGTCAAATGCTTCAATCCACGATGCCCAGCGCGTCGGTTATTCTTCGTAAGCTTTCGCGCAGATCGCTCTACCAAGGTTTTGTGGGATTCGTAGCAGGCGCCAAACTCATCAAGAATCGTGAAGCATTACTTCTCTACGCAACGGCGTA
>CAZOWS010000047.1:0-2994 GCA_964583365.1 uncultured Actinomycetota bacterium | reverse complement strand
ACACATCCACGTCCATAAGATTAACGGTCTGCTCCTCCCGTCGCGTCTGAAGCAACTGACGAATCCCAAAGCGAAAGGTATTCTGCCTGTCCAGTGCATCGACCCCATCAAATTGCAAAAGGAGACGAGGTGCCTCGTTGGGCTTGGGCACAAACGTGTAGGTGACACGAGGCTCGATCACGTGGCGAAGCTGATGCACATCCCAAAATTTGGAGTAAAAATCGGGATAATGCTTGTGAATTTTTGTGAACAGATCTACGCCCGTCGAAAAAATCCCACGAAAAATATCATCGCTCTCGACGCCTTTGGTGTAGAAAGTCTCGCGATACCCCATGTTGGGCTCAATATTCAGCCAATGAAAGACCTTGAACGGATACGTCAACTGGTGAAACGTGTCCAAACGCAAGCTCTCGTAATCCTCGGTTTTGAGGGGAACTTGATGATAATAACCAGCGGTATTAGCCGTCGAATAATACAAGCCCGTTTCCCCTATTGGCAAGGTGCGCGTCTGGAATTGAAGCTCGGGCAATCTCTCTAATTCGGTGAATATTTTATTCACGCGCTTGCGCACAAAAAGGGCAAGGCGATAATTCTCGGTGTTCTTCGCCACATCCACAAATGTTTGGGGTTGTACGTCCTGTTCAAATTCGTTGCGAAAATAATCGTCCACGATGGCTGGGTCGGACAACGCGTTGACTTCTGCCAACAATCGCGTGTCGGGAAGTAGCTGCTGGTTGTGCGTCAAATGGAATCTGTAACGCGGATCATTGGCATCGACACCGGGAATTCCGTCGGGATGAAAATCCTTGTCGTCGATTATGTAGGACTTTACATTGCCGTTCATCCCACCCGACACCAGCGGTTTCAATAGGTTCTTGCTGGGCAATGCGCCTCTTTTGGGGGGCGGCGTGGCCGGGATCTGATACTCGAAACTAAGACCAGTCCCCACACCGCGTTTGGCATAGAAATCCACGTGATACGTGCCGGTCAAATACGGATCCATCCAGAAATTGTATCCGGTCAGAAGAAATGCCCCTAGACGGCGATTGTAACCCGGAATGAACGTGAAGCGCTGCCGCTCATCCTTGAGATTCTTGGTGAACAGGGGCGACCAGAACAAGTTCCATTTCCCGAGCGCAAAGGTCACGTTTTTGGCGATCAGACGATCCTTGGGGAAAATAAAGATTTTTCTAGCTTTGATGCGATAATGAGGTTCCTCGTAATCACAAGAGGTGATATAGCCGTCCGTGATCTGATACTCGTTGGGTCCTACCTTGCTGATCAGTTTGCCCTTACCATACCAGGGAGACACGAAACCCGTTGCGTTGACAAAATCTCCAAGCCTCGTCTTAAAATTGAAATGAACCTTTTCGCCCGTGAACACCTGATTGCCCACCGATAGCACCACGTTGCCGTCCGCGTACGCGTCACTAGTGCCGAGATACGCCATAATTCTATCGGCCTTCAGGGACATTTGCTTGTGATTGATAATGACGTGACCTTCTCCGCGAAGGATATTCTTCACCTGATCGTAGCTGATTTTATCGCCGGTATAATCTATCGGTTCTTCTTTGGCGGGCAATGGCAAATCGGCAGACTGGGGAATCTCCGCCGTGGGAATATCGGCAGCAAGACCCGATCGGGCAATTCCTACAAGAAAAAGGAGGAGAAGAAGGCTCTTAGTACTTTTGAGCCAGCGTCTTCGCCGAAGATTCTTTAGCGTCACTCTGGTATACCTTGCGATAGTCTTTGAGAAATTTTTCCAACCCACTGTCGGTGAGCGGGTGCTTCACGATTTGCTCTATGACCTTAAACGGCATGGTTCCCACGTCGGCACCGATCAACGCCGTCTCCAGCACATGCACGGGATGACGAATGCTCGCCACGAGAATTTCCGTTTTATAACTGTAATTCGTGTAAATCGTTTTTATTTGCCGAATCAAATCCATCCCATCCTGGCTGATGTCGTCCAAGCGACCAACAAAAGGGCTGATGTAGGCCGCGCCCAATTTGGCGGCCAACATGGCTTGATTGGCCGAAAAGCAAAGGGTGACATTAACCTTCACGCCTTGGGCAACCAACACCTTGAGGGCCTTGAGGCCTTCGGTGATCAGAGGGAGTTTGACAACGATGTGGCGGTCCAGTTTTACGAGGCGGGCGGCCTCTTCCAGCATTCCCTTGCAATCCGTGCTAATGACCTCGCCGCTCACGGGGCCCTGAACAAGCTCGCATATTTCCTTGAGCGTCGCGTTGACATCTCTACCCTCTTTGGCCATAAGCGAGGGATTGGTGGTGACGCCGTCGATGATACCCCAACTATGCGCCAATCGAATTTCTTCCATGTTCGCTGAATCAATAAAAATCTTCATGCTCTTGTGTCTCCCTGTTGAAACACCAAGGAAGCCGCGCCAACGACTCCCGCCAGATTGCCCAAACCGGATCGAACTATCTTTACACCGCGCGCGGGCACCGACATTGCCCGCTCCTGCACAACGGACTTCACTTTTCTCAGAAAAAATTCTCCTGCCTCGGAAACTCCCCCGCCGATAACGATCGCGTCAGGATTGAGCAAATTCACAACGCCGGCCAAAACAATTCCTAAATATTCAGCCGCCTCATTCCAAATACGTAAAGCTACCTTGTCGCCCTTACCCGCAGCCTTTGCCAACAAGAGAGGCGTGAGTTCCATTTTCGCCCGCACCCATTGCGCCAGAATGCCAGATTTCACGCCTTTCAAAACTACGCGTGCGCGACGAACTAAAGCCTGCGCCCCGATCAAAGCCTCCAGACAACCTTTGTTACCGCAATTGCAAATTGGGCCGTCACGCTGCACAACAATATGCCCAATTTCTCCTGCCGTCAAGGATGTGCCGTGATAGAGTTGTCCTTCAATAATAATGCCACCTCCCACCCCGGTTCCCAAAGTGAGACAAACAACGTTACGTGCGCCCTTTGCCGCGCCAAAACGCAGCTCGCCCAAGGCCATCGCATTGA
>CAZOWS010000046.1:0-4882 GCA_964583365.1 uncultured Actinomycetota bacterium | reverse complement strand
TACGGCCACAGACACGACTTTCTCAGCGGGCATGTTCGTCGGCCCGCCTCAGCCGATCAACGCAGCTATTCTCAGTTTGTTGCCGACAGACGACGGGGTAGGTGCGCATATGCGGGCCACCATGAATCGTGGAGATGTTGTCGGGATTGCCAACGAATTAAAGGGTTTGCAGGGATTCGGCAAAGCGAGCATTGATCTTTATTTGCGCGGTGTTTTGCCGCCAAATGGCATCGATGGACCGAGTTATTTGGAAGTTCAAGTGCATGGTTTCGACGAGCAAGGCAACGCTGTCACTGGATTGGGGTATGTCATCAATCAACCGCATCTCGTTACCGGCGGTATTGCTACGATACCGCTGGATAAGCCGGTTTTTAGAGTCAAATCCGTTACGGCCAACGTGGTTGCAAGAGCTGCCGGGTCTTTGGACTTGGTTATTGCTGGTAACGGTGACATGCCAAAACCTCTACCGCTTGTTGCGGTTGCTCCGCAAACAACGTTTAATCACCCCACTACCCATCGCGTTGGCAGCCTCAGTCCTATCATTCATCCCACGCTTTCGCTGGATAGAGGGGGAGTCAGAATTCAAACCAGCCTTTCCGCCACCAGCGGGCGAGTGGAAGATTCTTTCACGGGCGTCGCTTATACCTACGCGCCTGGTCAGGGTTTTAGAACCACAGATACCGTGGACATAGTATTTGCGAAGAATGGGGGCAATGGACTTCCCGCCGGAATGAACATCAAGCTGGAAGTGGAAGTGGCTTTAGATGGAGGTGGAACAGAACGAAGAAGTATTCCCGTTAGCACCACAGATCTTACGGCGGATCTTAAGTTGGGGCGGCTGCGTCTGGGTGCTGCGCCAGGCAGGGTGACCGCCATAAAGGTTGTGATTGAAGCCAACGGTGTTTCCGGTCCCGTGGACGTGACGGTGCTGGGATTGGGCGAAATCATTGCACTTTCGCCGTTGCAGGCCAACTTGATCTTTCCCCGCTCGCGTGCAGGGAATACGACAAACACGCGCTCTACTGTCTCGTATGCCCCTGGTGGGATGCGATGGAGTGGTAATTTGACCAGTGCGGGTGCGACGAGCGATGCGGAGTTGGTATACAATTTTGAAAGCGATCAAACCTTTCGAACCCTAGATCTCGTGCTAAAGCAGCGATCCTTTACGCCCGGCCATTACGTGAAAATCGTTACTAAAGTCGTCTTGCGCGATGCCAACGGCCAGGAAACAATTCAAGATCGCTTTGCGTACATGGACACGGCGAGCCTTAGAGAATTTTTACAAATGGCGCGCGTGGAGTATGGCGAGGATGCTCTCATCCGACAAATCAAAATCGTGGTGGAGTCCGGAGGCGTTGCTGGCCCATTTGATTTGGAGGTGCTTGGCTTTGACCAATTGCTCGCCTTGAGCAGTCCTGTTGCCGCGGGAGAGACAGGTTCTTTCGTCACCAACGAGTTGAGGGAGCCCGAAAGTGTTGGTTCCCCTTTGAAAAAATCCTATGTGCGCGATGGGAATCGCGTGGGTATTCATCTGGAGAATGCGCTGGATAGCGTGCGCAGGCCTTTCACGGGGCTTCGATATATTTTCTCGGCGACAAAGCGCGTGGCCGAATTGTTTCCTAATACGCGTCCTGTCGGCCAAGCACGTTTTTTAGTGCGCGCCGCGAAGGGGCCCAACGGGAAAACGAATATCAAAAAAATCACGATCAACGCTGTGCTACCCGATAATCGGACACGGGCGATGGGTACGGTCATTGTTCCCGACGATTGGTCCGGGGATCTCTCTCAAATAGACGTGAACCTTCGCGACTTAGAGGTTTTTGGAATAAATGAAATAGCCGGATTAGAATTCGTTGCCGATGGCGATGGGGCCGTAAATTTTGACGTGTTTGGTTTCGGCAAAGTAGCTGAGGAAATTATCTTGGTGGATCCTGCGAGCGTGCCGTTGCCCCTTTTTCCCCAAGAGGCTGTCCCTCATGAAATTGGTAGCGTGGCCCTGACGCCGCATGGAACGGGCGTGAATATCATTACCACGGTAGGACCTCTGAATCTCAATCCTGGTATTCACACGATAATAACGCCTAGCGCTAACGGGCAATTGGATTTCATCGTTGGTGGGACGATTCAGGAAGGGCAAGATATTCTCGTGTCGGCGTTGTTGGCCGATGGCACGACCAAAACCCTAAAACTCACCAGAGAGCAGCTGGGTCTGTTTCGCGCCGGTGGCTTGATGCGTTTGAATTATAATTCGAACCCCGAAGATCCCAATCAAACCGTGCTGGCCGTGGATTTTCTCGTTTTTGGCGCGCCTGGCGAAGCGAACTTTTATGTTCTCGGTGGAGGAAGCGTGGAGCTTCCTAATGTTCAAAAACCTCTTAATAAAATTCTCGCCGTGGTTGCGACAAGAGAGGTTATTTCGGCAACGCCCACGAAAATCGGGACGGCCCCCGGCGTTGCACTTCTTGGAAACCGCATAGAAGGCAATCTGGATGGTAAGGAAGAAGTGGGGCTGCGCTATAATTTTGGCACTCCAAAATATTTCAAGGTTATCGCGCTTCCTTCGCTTCGAGTCCGCAAGGCCGATGCCCATGCCTTGTTCTTGCGCGTCTTTACGGCCAACGGCCCCTTTGATTATCCGATTGTGGCTGTTGGTCCTGTCTCCGTTGTGCTCCCTGAGATTGTTCGCGCAACAGGTTTTGCTCTCATGGTGAAGGGCAACGGGACCACTGGGCCCGTCGATTTTGCTGTCGAACCTGGCATGGCTATTTATTCCTATGGACAGCCTTTTGGCGCGCTGCCTCACGGAGCGCGTTTTGCAGCTGCGTACATCGATAACATCAAGGGCACGCCGCGCGCCCTGAATAACACCACCATGGAGGCTGATGGCGATTCCATACACATTAGAAAAGTATTCACGCGCAACGACAGCAATGCAACGCTGAATTTCCAATTTGCGAGCGGCGAAGAATCATTCCGAAAGGGCGAGACAAGGAGAATTTGGTTGAATGGAAAAGTTTCTTCGATGATCTTGCCGGACAAATCCGTGCGTTATCAAGCGATTAAGTTGCAGCTAATTCCTAAGGATCCCAGCATAAAGTCTATAGAAGTGGAGCTGGACGAAAAGAGTCTCGATCACTTCGTTAGAGAACTTGAATTTACTGTGCCCGAGGATTTTGTTGCAAAGGAATTCAATCTAATTCTTGAGCCGAATGGCGTAATTCAACGAAAGGGTGTCTCCGGGGAGGCCAGTGTTTCTGTTGCCGGCATGGGAAGATCAGCCATTTTGCCCGTGCTGGATTTGGTGGCGGCGGGCACCTCAACAGGAACATTCGATAACAATACCTTGGGGAGGCCGTCGCCATTAGATGTTACGCGCATTGAGGCTACGGAAAATGGGCAGGGCTTGCTCCTACGTGGCAATGTTGAAAACTTCGGATTATCCTACGGCATGTTTTATCAATTTTTTAATCCGGATGGCGAGGAAGTCCCTGCCATTTTGGCCATGCTTTTCAACAACGGTTTTGTCACACCCGGCCAGAAAGTGTTTTTGGAAATTGACACCGTGGATGGAGAGAAACTGCGCATTGAAGTGCGCGTGGATGCAGAAGGACATTTGAATGGATTGGCGGCATGGGATAGAGGCGCATCTGTGCGCGCTAGGAATATCAATGTCATCATTGATCCCAATGGCGTGAAGGGGCAGTTCTTGATGGACATGCGCGGCGTTGGAGTTGTTCCTGCGCCAATCAGGCTGATTTCACCCGCTGAGATACCACCCGATCAAAGGCATTCATTTGCGGATAATATTTTGGGACAACCCTTTGGGCTGGGTCCTACGGTGGTGAGCGCGAATGCCGATGGTGTTGGACTTACTGTGGATGGGGATATCATGGATTTCACCGAGAACTATGGGCTGGCCTATGGGTTTAGGAGCGATACAGGAATTGACGTCGGCCCGACATTAGATCTGGAACTTGCGGGCAATGTACAGCCTGGCCAGAAAGCATTTGCAGAGATTGAGGGCATGGACGGCAAAAAAGAGACGTTTGAGATTGCGGTGGATGCAAGCGGCACCCTTCTCGGGCTTGCGCATATCAATTTGGGCCGCATCATTCGCGCACGCAGCGTGAATCTGGTAGTGCGGCATAATAATGTTAAGGGGAGATTTAGAATCTATGTGGTTGGGCTTGGATTAAAATTACCGCCCATTGTGTTGGATCCGATCCCCGCAGGCACAGATCCCGGCAGCGTCTCCGTTACGTATCCCGACAACACGACAGGTGTAGCAAGACCTTACGCCGATGTGACCAGCATGAGCAACGAAAGCGGATTAGTGCATGTAGTGGGCAACAGAACCGATGTGACGGCCGTCTCAGGGATGTTTTTCCAGTTGAAGAATCCCGGAACAAATCCGATAGGCAACAGCCTGAAGTACGTGCTGGAAGGCAATCTGACCCAAGGCCAAAAAGTATTGATACAAATAGTCACAGCAGAAGGAGCAAGATTGTTCGAGAGAGAAGTAGTGTTATTGCCCAACGGGCAATTTGGAATCAAGGAGTTTGATTTAAGCGCTGTCGTAGGGGTAAAGAATGGAGCGATCATCAATGTCTTGGTAACAGGAGCAGCCGGAGCCTACGATTTACGCATACGAGGCAATGGAATAAAGGAAGAGCAAGCAGCACCCGACACATTAACACCGATCCCCGCAGGCACAGATCCCGGCAGCGTCTCCGTTACGTATCCCGACAACACCACAGGTGTAGCAAGACCTTATGCCGACGTGACAAACATGAGCAACGAGAACGGATTAGTGCATGTAGTAGGAAACAGAACCGATGTGACGGGCGTCTCAGGGATGTTCTTCCAGTTGAAGAATCCCGGA
>CAZOWS010000045.1:0-5936 GCA_964583365.1 uncultured Actinomycetota bacterium | reverse complement strand
AAAGGGGAGAGGGAAGGCATTGGGGGAGAGAGTATCACCCACAAATTTGTCGCACACCCAAGTCGTAGGGTGTAGTTGCAAGAGAGAGTCATTTGAGGTTTAATGGTGGTATGATTCAACGATTTCTGAAAAACTGGATTGAGCGACATCAAACAGGGTTTAATCGCGTCCTCCATGCCGTCGGAATACCGCTTACGGTGATCGGGCTAATGCTTCTTTTCTGGGGAAAATTTGCGCTGGCCACTTTGCTTTTCGTGGGCGGATACATTCTCCAAATCATCGGACATGCGCGCGAAAAAACAGAAGTCGGCGAATTGATCTGGATTAAGAAATTGTTCCGCAAGTAATTTCCTTCCGTGCATTGACTTGCAGGTCCCGCGGCCTTACAATACCCAATCAAGGATTTTGCGAATGGCGCTGTTATGTCAACAATACTATTGGATGCCCACCACCAACCAAGGGCAAAAGAAGATAAAAAACTCAAGCGGAGTTTTTTTGCCTCTGTGGCCATTCATGCGGGCGTTGTTCTAGCTTTGCTCATCCTTTCCTTGCTACCCCACAAATTTCATTTTGAACAATCGGCATTGATAGAGTTACAGGGCATTACTGCGGTGGCAGGCAACACGGGTTCAGGGGCTGCTGGCGCTGTAAAGACAGCGGCCCTCGTGCAGACACAGCCCAAAGCTCCGAAAGTCACCTCGCTGAAAAGCAGCGCAAAAACCACGGCCGCGCAATCGGCGACAAAATCCCAAAATGTGTTTGAAAAGATTTCGGTCAAAAGCACCGGTATGCCTGTGAAAAATGCGGAAATTAGGGACACGATCCCAATTTCAAAATCAAAATTGGGTCATGTCCCTAATTTCCCTAATTCCCCCAATTCCCGAGTGGATTTGAAAAACAGAATTCTTCAAAAATTACAGAGCCTCCCCGACGCAACGACATCCGCGGTCGCCGGTCCCGCAACCCCTGGCGTCGCAGGCATTGGGACCGATGTCCCCTTTCCTTTCGCGGGTTATTTGTCCGATGTGCGCGATCGCATCACCGAACTATGGGAAGAGCCAGGCATGCTGGCATCGCAGACACAAGGCTCGCAAGCTACGATTGTCTTTCGCATTCACCGCGATGGAAGCATAACGAACGTGCTTTTGGCCATACCCTCGGGCATCACCGCTTTGGATAAATCGGCGCTGGAAGCCGTGACAGCCGCGAGCCCATTGCTCTCCTTGCCTGCAGACTTCAAAAACGATTTTCTGGATGTGCATTTGCAATTCGACCTGACACGCTGAGGAAAAAACCCTTTATGAAAAACAGTAATCGCTGCGCTCCCTTCTTAGCCCTATTGGTTTTGGCCATTTTTACTGGTCCTATCTTCGCAGCACAAACCGAGGTGTATTTAAACATCGCGAAACAGGCCAATCCCAAAGTAAAAGTTATCGTTGCGCCTTTTCGAGAACGCAATCCGGGCAGCGCTGCGGCTCTGCGCAAAATAGTGATTCAGGACTTAACCTTATCCGGCGCGTTGGAACCGAACCACGAAGGAAAGATGCTAGCGGAGGCGGAAGAAACGGACCGGCGCGCAGACCGCGTTCTGTTCGCCAATTGGGGACGCTTCGGTGGAGCAGTGTTAATAAAAATCGAAGACTCCTCCACGGTGAATCAATGCGATTTCCAGGTCCTCGCATTTTCTATGCAGGATCAAAGTCGGCTGCTGGCCAAGCGGTATAAAGCTGCGGCGGCTGGGCGCAAAAAGCTCGCGCACACGATGGTCAACGATTTGGTCAAGGCCGTCACGGGTTCCGAGGGTATAGCGCTTTCTAGAATCGCGTTCGTGAGCGATGCAACAGGGCAAAAGGAACTCTATCTCATGGACTACGACGGCGACAACGTGCGCCGCGTGAGCTCCGACCGCTCGTTGCTTCTCTACCCGCGCTGGTCTCCCGACGGCAAGGACATTGTCGCCGTTTCGTATTTGCATGGAAAGCCGCATATTTGCCGCATCGGGGTCGCAAAGGGTTCCCGCTCTTTCGTCTCCTCTTTCCCTGGGCTCAATGCGGGCGCGTCGTACAACCCCGACGGGAAATCACTCGCGCTAACGCTTTCCAAAGACGGCAATCCGGAAATCTATAAACTGGACATGGAAGACCGTTCCGCGTATCGCCTCACGCGCGACAACGCGGTGGACAGCTCACCGACCTGGTCGTCGGACGGCACCCGCATAGCATTTGTTTCCAATCGCGGCGGTTCTCCGCAAATCTATGTCATGAACTCCGACGGCAGCAATCAACGCAGGGTAAGTTTTCAAGGCGGATACAATACTTCCCCGGCTTGGTCTCCGAAGGGCAATCTGCTCGCGTATTGCGCGTTGGTCGGTAAAGACTTTCAGATTCATGCCCTCGACGTGGCCAGCGGCACGAGTTACCCGATCACCAACAACGATCGCAGCAACGAGGATCCGTCCTGGGCTGCGGATGGTAGACATATCGTGTATTCAAGCGCAAAAAATTATCAGAGCGACATCTTTATGATTGATATATACGATCAGCATCCGATACAATTGACTCGCAAGCTAAGAAATTGCTCGAACCCCAGTTCGTCAAAAAATTTTTCAACAGGAGGAATATGAATTTAGCCAAGTCAGGCCAGATACTTTTTATCGCCTTAGGTACAGCGCTGTTGGTAACCACGTTCGGTTGCACAAAGAAGCAGGTGAAGACGACAGACTCAGGATCCCTGGCGGGTTCCCAAGAAGCGGCGCTGAAGGGCGATGACCTTGAGCTGGAGGATTCCAATCTCAATTTCGTGGAACCTTCCTATGCCGAAAAATCAATCTTCGCGGAAATTTTCTTCGATTACGACAGCACGCAGATCAGCAACGCAGGCAAACCGACGTTGGAGAATATTGCGCACTGGCTAAAGAGCAATTCCTCCAAGCATTTGCTCATCGAAGGACATTGCGACGAGAGAGGAACCAAGGAATACAATCTCGCGTTGGGTGAGCAGCGCGCGCTAGCCGTTCGCCGTTACCTGGCCGGGCTCGGCATCGAACCCAAAAATCTTCATACCATCAGTTACGGCGAAGAAAGACCCGCTGATCCAGCGCACAAGGAAGCGGCATGGGAAAAAAATCGCCGTGCGCATTTCTTGTTGTCTGAATAAGCGCCCAACGGCGTAATGCCATGACGAAGTCGCGATTTTTTCATATTTTTTTCTGCGGTATTTCCTATGCTTTCTTGCTGAGCAGCTGCGCGCTAAATGAACTAGCGCGCAAGGATGATGTCGCTGCAGCCAAAACGGATATTGCCGAAGAAATAATTGCCCTTCGCTCCGAAAACCGCGCTTTGTCCGATCGATTGGAATCCACAACACATCAGATAGAAGATCTCACCAGTCAAATCAATACGACCAAAAAAGAGATGGCCGACTCTGCCAAGTTCATTCAAGGGAGATTGCAGGATCTTGGCTCATCGCTAGATCAGGCCAAACAGGACCAACAAAGAATATCTGAAAAAATATCTACGGACTTCTCGGGAAAAATTCAGGTGATGCTAGACGAAGTTAGCAAGGAAAACACGAAAGTGCACGAACGCATCGATAAATTGGGCGAGCGAAAAGCGACCCCGGTCAAGAAAGCATCCTACAACAAGAGGAAAACAGAAACATCGCAGGATGAATCCAGCTACACCGTTGCTCCCGGAGACACGCTGGCCAAAATAGCCAAGCGCCAAGGCGTTTCTCTCTCGGCGCTCATGACCGCAAACAACATAGAAAATCCCAACGACTTAAAAACAGGTCAAAAGCTCGTAATACCCCAATAATCCAGCAGGGTTTACCCACCCCAGCCAGCTTCAGAGACATGTAGACCAGAGGCTACTCTATCCACCCCCCACTCCGCCACTAAAGCTTCGGCGGACAGGCTCAAGACGTCCAAAAATCCTCCCCTCATTTCAGATGCAATTTAAGAGCTTCGCAAAGGGGTGTCCCAAAAGCACTTGTTTTTCGGACAGGGCAACAGTATTAACAATAGCCAGCACACAATACGTGCCGATAATTTATTTGCGATCCTAAGGACGCGTTTTCGATGCATCCGTCTTACTCCAAAAACTCTTTCTCCCAAACTTTAAGTTTTTCTCTCGTTTCTTTCATGAAGGTATCCGGTTCCTTTTTGATTTTATGAATCACGCCTCTGGGAACCTTCGTGCTAGGCAAATGATCCACGCCCCAGAGGATCATTTCAACCAGAAGCGGCATGAGATCTTTACCCTTGGGTGTCAAATAATAAAACTTTCTGGTTTTGTTGGTCGGGTGAGGAAGCATCTTGATGATGCCAGTCTCCACGAGCCGTTTCAGGCGCTCCGCAAGAATATTGGTCGAAATACCCTCCGGACCGTTCAGAAATTCATGATATTCATGCTTCCCCAAAAACATGAGATCCCGAATGATAAGAAGCGTCCAGTGGTCCCCAACAACATCCAAAGCATTGGCAATGGGGCACGGCGACCGGCATTCTTTGGCTTTAGCTCGAGACATAAAGCGATTATACAGAATTTCTCTTAAAAAAGACTTGCATTATGAAAGTGATATCTTTAGGATTTGCAATATTACTTGCATTATACAAGTAATATAAACTACAAAGAGGAGAAATTGCCATGTCAGACCCCATCAATCTCGTGAAGCAACTCAACAAGGCCTTTGAAACCAAGGACGCGCAAGCCTTCCGCGCGCTGCTACATCCCCAATACACCTTCAAGGGACCTTTGATGCAAATGGCAAGTCCCGAAGAGGCCGCTGAATTTCTCAAGTCCTGTCCCTTCAAGGCGAACAGTGAAAACGTGCAATTTATTGCCGCGGGAGACCACGTGGTGCAAACCTTTGACTGGATTGTGAAAGAACCCTTTCAAGGGACCATACGGATGTGCGAGTGCATTACCATCAAGGACGGGAAGATCTTCGCGGGAGAACTCTTTTATGATTCCGCAAAATTTCCCAAAGAAGTTTTGGAAAGCATGAAGGCAAACGCCCAGTAGGCACCATAACACGGAAACATAGCCTATGGCGTACGATGAAAAACTAGCCCGTCGCATCCGGAACTTGTTAGAAAAACATAGGGGGCTCGCCGAAAAGAAAATGTTCGGCGGGCTCTGCTTCATGCTGCGGGGCCATATGTGTTGCGGCATCGTGAACGATCAACTGGTTATTCGTACTGGCCCGCTGCAATATGAAGACGCTTTGGCTAAAGCGCATGTCCACCCGATGGATTTCACGGGGCGACCCCTCAAGGGATTCGTCTACGTTGCGGCTGACGGCTTTCGTACCGCCAAATCGCTTGCCGCGTGGATTGAACGGGGTGTTCAATTTATACAAACACTGCCACCTAAGTAGAAGGCAGTGTGATCGATGCCTAAAATAAATGCTCCGAGTCTCTCGTTACCATGTTCGCCAAGATGTTCTTAAGTCGTCTTACAAACTCCCGGAGTCTGTGCAGTTTAGAAATCGTGATCGCTCCTCGCGCAACCCGCTAGAAGCTAAAATGGCCTATTGGGATCCTGGAATATTCGGCCATAATTACGGATTCTACGTAACGTACTTTACATAATGCACCTTCTTTCCAGGTGATCCTCCAATGCTTTCTTGTGGTATTTTTGGTGGTTCACGCAGCGGGGCAATAGTATAGCCGGAGGTATGTGGCATGAGAAGCAGCGGATGCCCTGCGACAGGACCCGCTGTGGGTTGTTCTAGCGGCGGGTCCCCAAACGATCGTGCGCGTAATCACCAATCACGTTGCAGGCGAGTATGGTCAGGGACAGCGCGAGGCCGGGAAAAATAACCACCCAGGGACTCGCGCGCAGATGCGTCATGCCTGCGTGCACCATCGAACCCCAGGACGGCGTAGGTGGGGCGACGCCAAGACCCAGGAAACTCAGCGCCGATTCTCCGAG
>CAZOWS010000044.1:0-5565 GCA_964583365.1 uncultured Actinomycetota bacterium | reverse complement strand
CTCCTTTGTAAGGAGCAAGCAAAGCGCGGTAGAAACAATCGGGAGGTAGAGGTTTTACTCTTTTTTTTGTAGTCGCCTTATTCATGAGGCATTTACCGCAGGTATTTCAAACAAACTATCCGGCAAACCTTTGTTGAGTTTGATGTCTTTGAGCACAAAATGCGACACCATGGGATCGCTGCCCAGATACTGCGTCTCCTCGATTTCCACGCCCCACCAAACCCGCCCATCCAGCTGCTCGGCGCGAAGGATTTTGTGCGTTGAAGACGGTTCATCCTTCAAATAATAAGCCAGCCATACGATTATCCCCTTGGACTTGTCTATATCCATCACGAGTTTATCGTACCCACCCTTCGGCTTCAGAGGCACAGCCGTAAGACGCTGAATATTGGGATCGCCATCCACCGATGCCGTAACCTCTACCGTGTGAGCCGCGAGAAACGCGTCCGTATGGTTGAGATAGGCCTCCGTATCGGAGTCCGTTTCACCCAGTTCTGCTTCGAGATCATGCACCTCGATTTCCTCCGGCGCATCAGACCCCGACGCCATCTTTTCGGCAGTTTTTTTCTTATTCTCTATGGCCCATCGTGCGCCATCCATCGTTTCCACACGAATGCACTCTGCGCCTTTAGAAAAACAATGTTGGGGTGCATCCGCAACAGTCTGACCATCGTAAGTTCTTATTTGCTCGCGCGTGAATTCCATGTCCTGTGCCTGCTCCACATTTTCCCGCACGCGCGCCAGCAACTCTCCCGCAGCGTCAAGCCGGCGGGGATCCACGAGCAGCGGCAGCATCCCCTTTGCGAGCACGCGCTGCTCGTAAGAACCATTCAGACGCTGTTGCAGGTCGATATGAACTTTGGATAATTTGTTGCGCAAATCGGTTAGATAGGTAATTGCTGCGTCATCCTTCGTCGCGCTGCGAGCGGTTTCAATCCAATTCAAATAGCGTTGAACACGGGCATCCACTTTTTCCAAACGTTCTGATCGTGGCGTGGAAACATCCGCAACTATTTGTGCCGACAAAAATTGCTGTCCTGTTTGATCCAACGGAGGACTTTCCCAGCGATAGTGCCCATCTCCGATGTCCTTGCAATTCGCATCGACGAAGGTACGTTCGCCCAATTGAATTTCCCATCTATAATTTTTGTATGCCCGCCCGCGCAAACCAGGCGGCAGGATAAACTCTGGCGTGATTTGCTCGCCGCTGGACATACGTGCGCGATCCCATTGAATGCCAAGTTCACGCTGTTCCTCCGCGCCAGCAGCCATAGTGCCAGCAGCCACCAAACCACAAACAGCAACGAGAACAGCAAGAACATATCGCCGTGTCTTCATCGTAAAAATCCTTCTAATTCGCGTAGCACCCCAACATCCTGTTCGTCCAGCAGCCCTTCCGCCTGAAGAAAAGCAAGATCCTCTTTCCCGGACCCTAAAGAGTCCATCGCGTAGATGGCGTCTCTGTTCACCGCCAGCCGAGCCACCTCCTCCGGGACAAATTTCGCATTTTGCACCTTGGCTTCCCTCTCCGCCGTGATCGCGAGTTTATCCAATAGCGCGGGATTGGTGATTTTTCCATCCAGAGAAATATCCGCCAACGTAACGTTGATAGGCATGCCATCTCTACCCATAGCCCAACCCACCACCGTGTCCAGGGACTGATTCCGCGGGTCGCCTTGCTCTCTCTCGCGTTTACTTTGGTTCATTTCATCAAACTCGCGACGCATTTGGGCTAGACTTCTTTCCTTCCCCTCCTTGTATAGCCGTTCTCCTTCTTCCGCAGTCACAAAATGCTTCTGCATTTCGATTTCAGCTGCGGTGAACTTTGGTTTTGGAAGCTTGGAGGCTCTTTGTGCCGCGATCTTTGAAACGGGCTTAAGACCGGAAACCTTCACGCAAACCAAATCGGCGTTGCCGCTAACGTTGGCAGAATGCTTCTTCGAGGGTATAGAGGCTGACGTGGGCGACGAGAACCGGACTTCTGTTGAGTAGGGCGCACAAATAAAATACCGCAGCGCGCCAAAGACGCTGCATACCGCCAGGCTCGTCATAGCCGCAAGGAAACAGAGTCTTTTCATTTTGGTTTCGCGATCACGGAGTCGCTCAAATAACCGTTGCCCACCGCATCCTCGTATTGCACGCGAAAATAGCCCTTGTCGTTGTGAATCAAAACGTCATCGCCTTCAAACGAAGCCACTTTAGAATTCGTACTTCTGTAATCAAAAGGCCCAATGCCGGCCGACCCGACAACATTAGGCACAGATGGAGCAAAATGCTCCGCGCGTTCCGGCGAGAGCCTGCATTGAACAAAGTTCCCTAAAGCTAGAGAGGAAGGAACGGCATCGCGCATGCGTATAGTCCCCGTTTTCCACAGAGAAGAAAAAACCCAGTCCAGCTGCGCCACGTTTTCAGAGCCGGGAGAACTATCATCGGCAGCAAGGCGAAAACGAAGCACAAGCGGATCATTGTAAGGATACTGTGCCAAGTCAATACTGATAGCATGGCCAGGAGTTCTCAGTTCTGATCCAGAAATCACATCCACGACAGAACCGGATGCGCCCCAAAGTTGTGGCACAAGCATGGAACCGAAAGCCCTTGTAAATTGGCTAATGTTCTCGACAACCACGTCGCAAGATTCCGGCCCCCTAAATAATGTTGACCGACAGAGCAGCGTCATGTCCTCTAAAACTGCGCCTTGGGAATTCTTTTCAACTTCGCTTCTGGAGTAATCGTGCACAAAAGTCCTGTCGCCATAATAGCTGTAAGGGTTGCCCACAACGTCGAGCTGCTGGGGTCGCTTGATGCGGCTATGCGACAACACATTGTATCCAAAGCCGAATAAAGAGTATGCCTCGCCCGAAGATATTTGTCCCCAGGAAGCAGCGCGCTTAACCAAGTAGTAAGAATGCTCTATTCCCTGCGAGTCTTTCCTCGTCTTAAGTTCCAGCTCCGGTTCACTGCCTCTATGCATGGTAAATTTGGACCATGAGGTATCCAAGCTGCCCGCCCAACTCGGGATTTTTACACGCACGATATTGCCGGCTGCCGTGAGAACCATTAAAAATTTTTCACCATAACCACCGCGCGTTTGCGACCAGTGTGGCCATGCCAGGCCCTTGGGACCTTCTTTAAGATGCACGGTGCTAAAATAATCGCAGACAGTAGCAACCTTCGACGAGGGAAAATACCTAACCCGCACTAAATCTATTCTTTTTGCATCGTTGGAGCACGTGTACAAAAGCCCCGCGACCATCTGACGGGCGGAGGAGATTTCTCGAATATTTGCAATTCCCGTCGGGTGATACACGCGCCCGTGAAAAGCGAACAACAGTTTAGAATGCCCTGATTGGTCTATGGCATAGAGTGCATTAGCCGCCGTGCTCGCAACCAGAATATGTTCACCTGCGACGTTGTCGCCGAGCGCCATGGCATTCACGGAGAAAGGCAGAGACCAAAACTCTTGACCATCAGGCAACACTATCGGTTCGCCATAGGTATTGAATCGCCGTATCGTATTGTCAGCGAAACTGACAAGAAATCCGCCCGACTTATACCAAGAGCCGTCCGCCGCATTTTCCCAGTAACCCGTCATCGCGACAGGCTGCGCATCGAACACATGCCCAAACTTATCCCGCAAGATAATTTCGTTGAGAACAACAGGCGATCCTTTCTTGAGGGATGCCTCCATGTCCACGCATTGGACCTTGCGTTGACCAGCGTTCAAAGTCAAAGCGATTTCAGCCGGCTCGCGCAAGTAATATTGAGAAATGATTCCAGTCGCATTGATAAATCGCAGTTTCACCACGTATTGGTCATCCGTGGGTAAAGTCCAGTTCAACGAAAATAGCGCGGAAGGTTTTATGTCGCTGTATTGGCGATCATCCACCCATCCCCAACCCAAGCGCATGGCCTCGGGCGAAGGCTTGACCACGAATTGAGTTTCGTCCACGCGCACCCAAGGGTCCTTGGTCGCCCGCCGCTTGACGAAAACCTCTATTTTCATATTCACGGGAAAATATTCGTCCAGCAATATTCCTTCCACTTGGGCATTTCGTGTTCCCGGCCAAACGAAGTAATCGCTCTGATACAAGTTCGCATCAAACTCACCCCTGTAAATATTCGCCTTCCCAAAAATCGCCTTCGGTCTCGAATAATCCAAAGCCTTCAGCATCAAAGCATCGTCATCCGTGATGGGTTTTCCCTTGTAAGCTGTATGATAGGCACCTTCCGAGATACCCCGCCGCGTGAAATAAAGCTTATCCCCCACCGTGCGCTGAAAGTTTTCCTCAAATGCGTCATCCAAATATATTTCCCCGGTCAGCGCGCCCTCGGGAATGACGGACGGTGAAGATAACAAGCCGATACGTTTACCCCAAGCGCTTCGGAAGGAAACGAAAGCATCCTCCGTCGCGTGAAAAAGGTTGTAATCAATGTCCGGCGCGCTAGGACCAGGGGCTTCATCCAGTCTGTTGATGCCATTCTGAGGCGCTGTGAAAAAAGGACTACCCACTCGCATTTGCGCGAGGGCCGGAAAGGCCTCGAAATAGTGCTTCCAGTTGGTAAAACCAATCTCCCTTAAAATCCTACGGACCTTGTCTTCCCTCACCCTCTCATCATCGCGTCTATCGAACCCCGCCTTTTGCAACAAACTCGGTGGAAAACTCAGGCAAGCCACCGTAGCCCATCCCGACCCCGTATGCGGCGTGGCAAGTGTGATCAGTTTTCCAATGTGATGCGGTTGCCCATTGCGCTGGCACATCATGATGTAATACCGCGCAAGCAAGCCGCCCATGCTGTGGCAAATGAGGTTGACACGGGACGTGGCCAAAGAATCCTGACCATTGGGATAATAATGTGCTAAAACGCCGTTGATAAAAGCATTGAGCGATGTCTTGTTCTCAGCTTTTCCTTCCCGACTTGATTCCCAAGCCAAGTATTGTATTTCCTCCGTAGTTCCTTCGCCGTTCGTTTTACCTGGTGTTCCGTAATGAATGAGCTCCGCGTATTGACCTTCGATACGATTATCTGGACCAACATTTCCTGGCCCCATGGGCATATACGGATCAAAGTATTTACGCAATTTGGAAACAGTTCTATCCCAAACGTGCTGAGTATCTTTAATACCATGCACAAAGATAGTAGGTACCGGCCTGTATTTGCCCGTCGTCTTCCACTCATCGGCCCAGTTAGCTTGTGCCGCAGATGGCAAAAACACATTTGCCACAACCGCACAACCGACTGCATATTTGGCCCAGCGTAGAGATACCTTACTCACCAAACAGTCCTTTGTTTGAATTCTTCTTTTTTGCATGGAATCTCTGTAACTTGACATATCGGCGTTTTATAGACTTTCCCTGTCTCTTTTTCTTTCACCCAGTATGAGGTGGTGCGATGAATGCCATCTTGGTCATCATAGTCATGATGCAGTATAAATTGCTTTGATCTATCCAAACACGTATTACCAAGGTTAATCAAACCCCGTTCGTCCCAGCCTGTGTTTTCATATTTCTGAATCACTCTCTTCACCAATTTGCCATCTCTAGCAAACAAAAACCACACATCCTG